>JANYFV010000377.1 GCA_025359635.1 Undibacterium sp.
CCGTGTATTTATCTTTAGTACCTGACTCATCCATGTTGCGACCCAAGCGCGGAATAATCGCGTTATCGATCTGGTCGATTGAAAGCCCAGGGTTATTCGCCAATAAAAACGCTTGATTAATTGCCGTACCCGCGACCAGCCCATTGCCTGCATTGGCCGGCACGGTAGACGGAATAGTCCAGTTGCCACCGCCAGTGCTATTGCGCGTACCGGTATTTTGTGTCGCCGACAGATTGGCATTGGTCCAGCCTATGGTTTCAAAACCTGTAGTCCTGACTTTGGCATTGGACCACGCAAAGCCGCCTAAAATACCAAACGTATCGCCAAAGGTTTGGCTACCAAGTACAGAGCCTCGATCACCCAATTTGTCGGCAACGGTATTTTGCGTGCCGGTCACGCTAAACGCTGCATACTTACCCTTGTTATCGAAAGGACGGGCGCTGCGCATATCGACTACACCCGCTGCACCACCTTCTATCATGGATGCCGCAGGGCTCTTGCTCACTGTCAGTTTTTTGAATAAATCAGTAGGCAACATATCCAGATCCACCTCGCGGTTGGTGTTCTGATTATCAGTTCTGCCTGTCGACGCTACCGCCACTGGCGCGCCGTTGAGCAATACCTTGGTAAAGCTGGTGCCCAAACCACGAATTTGAATGTTCAAACCTTCGCCATTAATCTCGCGGGAGATCTGCACCCCCGGGATACGATTCAAGGATTCTGCGATATTACTATCCGGAAATTTGCCCAGATCTTCTGCAAAAACGGAATCCTGAAAACCTACCGCTTCACGCTTATCTCTGGCCGACGTTTCCAGACTGGCACGATAACCCTTTACTTCAATAGACTGCACTTTCGCATCTGGCACGTCCTGCGCATAAGCCTGTGAAATCAGACTTGCCATCGCAGTCAAGCCAAACAATACGCTACGACCGGCTGGCACGCGACGCTTTGATTCCTGATAGTTTTTTTTCATTTTGTCTCCTCTTTTTTTATTCAAATATTTAATTTCGATACAACACTTCGTAGCACCATATCATTTTATAACCTTAAATGATTGCGCAACCATTTTAGTGTATCGAGATATAAACCGTGCTGTCAAATACTCTTGCGCGGCTTTTACACAAAAATGAACTACATCAAATAAGGCAATAAAGAAAACAACAGAAAATTTTTACTTGCCAGCCAAGAAAAAAGACAAACTCACTCAGCATTTCACGAGCAAAAATTTGTCTAAAAAATGCCACATATTGACTAAAATTTATTTTCAAATAAAAAAATGTTTGCGCAAACAAAATTTCTTAAGTAAGCTACTCCAATCGCCCAATCTTCAGATAACGCATTTAAACGAGACGTTGACCATCAACCAATACAGAGCTTTTTTATTGCAATCGTCTGCACATATCTAGTCACATTACCTATCTAATGTAAGAGTCAACATGGCGGCAATTTTCAAAATCTTTACCACTCTGATACTTGCTTTAATGCTGTTGCCAGCGCTAGCAGTCGAAGAAGATGGCTATGAACTCTGGCTGCGCTATCGCTTGCTCGATCACACGGCGCGTACGGTATTGCAGTTGCAAGCCACGGCCATCGTGGTGGATGGTGAACCTCTATCGGCAAGACCAAGCGCACAGGTCGCGGCAAGCGAACTGCAACGCGGCTTACAAGGCATGCTGGGTAAACCGGTGGCGTTGGACAGTAAAATCAAAGACGGTGCAGTGATTTTGACGACGCTGGCGACACCGTCACTCATACCGTCCAGCGCAGAATTACGCTTATCAATCGATAACTTGGGCAAAGAAGGCTATCTGCTGCGCAGCACCCGCGTGCAGGGACATCGCGTTACCTTGATCGCCGCGAATACCGACATCGGCCTGCTGTACGGCGCCTTTGCCTGGTTGCGAACGATACAAACCCGAAGCGCGGCAAATGCCCTCAGCACACTGGATCTTCGCGAGTCCCCGGCCTTGCAGTTACGGGTTCTCAACCATTGGGACAATCTGGACCGCAGCGTCGAACGTGGCTACGCTGGCGAATCAATCTGGAATTGGTGGGCGTTACCCGGAATTCATGACCGACGCTATGTCGATTACGCCCGCGCCAATGCTTCGCTGGGGATCAATGGCACGGTGCTCAATAATGTCAACGCCAAACCCGAGATTCTGACCGCGCCCTGGCTTGCCAAGGTGCAGACGCTAGCCGAGGTGTTGCGCCCTTATGGTATCAAGGTGTATTTATCGGTACGTTTTTCGACTCCGCTGGAGTTGGGAGAAACCCGCACTGCCGATCCGCTGGACCCGGCAGTGATCACCTGGTGGCAGAAAAAAGCCGACGAAATTTACCGCCTGATTCCTGACTTCGGCGGCTTTCTGGTAAAGGCCAATTCTGAAGGTCAGCCCGGTCCGCAAGATTATCAGCGCAGCCATGCCGACGGTGCCAACATGCTGGCGCAAGCTCTGGCACCGCACCAAGGCATATTAATGTGGCGTGCCTTTGTGTATGCAGACGACAAGCCGACAGACCGGGCCAAGCAAGCGTATGAACAATTCAAGCCGCTAGACGGCAGCTTCGCGCCGAATGTGCTGCTGCAGGTGAAGAACGGTGCGATTGATTTTCAGCCGCGCGAGCCGGCGCACCCGCTGTTTGGTGCCATGCCAAAAACCCCTTTGATGATGGAGTTTCAAATCACCAAAGAATACTTGGGCTTCGCGACACATATGGCATACCTGGGTAGCCTGTTTGAAGAAGTCCTGCAAAGCAATACAGGTTGGCACAGTGAGAACGTGAGTCTGGTTACCATCGCCAAAATAATCGATGGCAGTGTGCATAAAAATACACTGACCGGCATCGCCGGTGTAGCCAACATCGGCAGCGCGCGCAACTGGAGTGGCTCGCACTTCGATCAAGCCAACTGGTACGCTTACGGACGCCTGGCTTGGAATCCGCAAACCTCGGCACGCGTTCTGGCAAACGAGTGGATAGCCCAAACTTTCTCCCGCGATCCGGCACTCATTAGCGCGATCAGCGACATGATGATGCTGTCGCGCGAAGCCGTAGTGAATTACATGACACCACTCGGCCTGCACCACCTGATGGGCACCGGACATCATCACGGGCCGGCACCCTGGGTTGCGGATCTGAAGCGACCGGAATGGAACCCAGTCTACTATCATCAAGCCGACCGGCAAGGTATAGGTTTCGAGCGCAGCGCACTTGGCAGCGACGCCATTGCGCAGTACTCCCCGGTGCTGGCCAGGTTATACGCCGATCCGCACACCACGCCAGAAAAATATCTGCTCTGGTTCCATCATCTACCGTGGGATTACCTGATGCCGTCCGGCCGTAGTTTATGGGTAGAACTGCTGACGCACTACGACAGCGGCGTCGCGCAAGCGGCCGACCTGCAAGCACGTTGGATGCGCCTGCAGACATTGATTGATGCGCGCCGTCATGCCGAGGTGGCCGAGCTACTGGCACAACAACTGCAGGAGGCCAACTGGTGGCGCGATGCTTGTATCGCCTATTTTCAATCGATCTCGGGCCTGCCGCTGCCCGCTGGCACCAAGGTACCTGCCCTGCCGCTGGACGAATACAAGGCAAGACAGTTCCCTTTTGCACCTGGTCGCGGCTAACCATGCAGACACAATACTCACACACGAATCGGATGCATTTACGCCGTCGCCCAATTACAACATTTAACAAATTAGTTAGTTTGATGAATTTATTAATAAAATTTTTCCGACTATGCTATTTTTATTATTTGTTATCTTGTTGGCTACATATTGAGAAATTCTTTGAAGCTGTACCTGAAATGCACCAAAAAATTTAACTGAAAGGAGGAAAAAGACACAAAATCACCAAAATAAATTAGCGCTTCACCAAAAAAGCGCCTATTATGAAATCGATTTCACGTTAATTGAAAACGATTTCAAAATCGTAAAATCGATAGCTTTAATATTTTCGACGCAGAAAAATAGACACTACCCTCAAAAGGAGATATATGAAAAATCGCACAACACAAGTAAGAAAAATAGTGGGCTCACCAATACAGCTGGCCGTAATTACGCTAATCGCTGGTCTCAACTCGGCACAAGCTCAGGAAGCAGTCAAGCCGGCTGACGCCGCAGAAACCCAAATGGTCGTTGTTACCGGGCTGCGCGCCAGTATGCAGTCGACGATGAACCTCAAGCGTAATTCCGATGGTATTGTCGATGGCATCGTTGCTGCCGATATCGGTAAGTTCCCAGATACCAACCTAGCCGAATCGCTGCAGCGCATCAGCGGCGTATCTATCGATCGCAACAACGGTGAAGGACAGAAAGTAACCGTGCGTGGTCTCGGCCCAGATTTCAACCTGGTGCTATTGAACGGCCGTCAAATGCCGACCACCGATCTAAGCGATCTGTCTGGCCGCTCTTTTGATTTTTCTAATTTAGCGTCAGAATCGATTTCTCAGTTGCAGGTCTACAAGACTGGCCGCGCCGACAGCCCGACAGGCGGTATTGGCGCGACCATCAATGTCATGACTGCACGTCCTTTTGATAATCCCGGCATGCACTCGAGCGTCGGCGTTAAGGGTGTCTACGATACCTCAAACAAAAATCTGCCAGGCTCCCTCAAAGGCTCGGCGATGACGCCTGAAGTATCGGGCATTTACACCAATACCACTGAAGACGGCCGTTTCGGCGTCGCATTGAGCGGTAGCTACCAGAAGCGCACTTCAGGCTTTAACCGGGCCGCAGTGGCTAACGGCTACCAAGGACCTTTCCTGGGCTCTGACACCACCGCAGGTTCCACGCTGCCACAGCCAGGCACACCGGGTGCACAAAACATTACGAATCGCCCTGGTGCCAGCGACCTGTACTCGATCCCGCAGAACTTTGGCTACGGTGTCAACAGTATTCAGCGCGAACGTACCAATGGTCAGTTAGCCTTGCAGTTCCGCCCAGTCAAAGAACTGACCACAACGCTGGACTTCACTTATTCAGAAAATAAAATTCATACCAGACGCGATGAGTTGAGTGTCTGGTTTGGCCAGACGCCAACCTCGACCAGTACCTGGCCAAGCGGCCATGTTGTGTCGCCGTTGACGTATATGGAAACCTACTCGAGCCCGCAAGATATTTCGGTCATCACCGCGGACTATGCTACCAAGACGAAAAACGAGTCGGTAGGCTTCAATGCAGTCTGGAAACTCTCGCCAAAAGCGAAGTTCCAATTTGACGCGCATCACTCAAGCGCTGTATCCGGTGCCGACAGCCCGTTTGGTTCAGAGAATGATCTGTCCAACGCCAGCTTTAGTCGCGGTAACACCTCCATTGATTTTACCCACAAGCTTCCTGTGTTGAGTATGCCAGCAGCCGATCTGGTGGCGCAACCAATACAAGCAGCAGGCTCTTGGTTCCACAATAGCTATGAAAAATCTACGATTGACCAGATTCAGGCGAACGGGAACTTACAAATAACGGAAGCTTCGGCGCTGAATTTCGGCCTTGGTCTCACCAATGCCGACAACCACTCGACCTTCTCGAATGTGCAAAACAATACCTGGGGTGGTGCAACTAAGCCTTCCGATTATCCAGCTAGCCTGTTCCAGGCCAACGGTTTAAGTCAATATTTCAGCCACATTTCTGGTAGTGGCACACCTGGCATGTTTGGCACCCTGTACACGGCTGATTTCGCGACTCTGCGTCAGGCAACCGCGAGCGCCACTGGCTTGCCAGCGCAATACATGCCAAATACAAGCAGTGCCGACACCGATCGTCAACTCAAGGAAAAATCGACGTCTGCCTATGCTTCCTTTAATACAGATTGGGATACGGCCATCCCTTTCCATTCGTCCTTTGGTGTCCGTCTGGAAAAAACCGATGTAACTTCGATTGCGCAAGTGCAACCTGGTACGGCACTGGTGTGGGTCGCGCAAAATGAAATACCGGTTACCTTCGCCGGTAATTCCTTCTCGACTACTACGGCATCCTATACCAATGTACTACCGAGTATTAATTTAGACTTCGACCTGCGTTCCGACATGAAGTTGCGCGCCAGTGCCGGTGAAACCATCGGCCGTCCGCGTTACGATCAGTTGCAGGGTGGACTGACCGTCGGCACCATCGCGAGCACATATAACGGTACTGCAGCTACGGGCAATCCTGCTCTGAAACCGGTCAAATCGAAGAACCTGGATCTGTCCTATGAGTGGTACTACGACAAAGAAAGTCTGGTATCGCTTGGTTTGTTCCGCAAAGGCCTGGACAACTATGCAGGGCAAACCGTTGTGCCGCAATCGCTGTACAACCTACACACTCCTGTTGGTGGCGCTTACTATAATGCAGCACTGGCGCACGGCTGTACCGTTGCAGATACCAGTTGCATCCGTAACTACATCTTCAACAATTTCAATGGCCAGCCAGGCGTAGTGAAGACAGGTGTGAACAACAGTGGAAATATCACTGGCACGATTACCGGTCTGTCTAGCGATCCACTCGAAAACTTCCTGACTACCACTTACTCCAACCAGAAATCGGCAAGCGTGAGCGGCGCGGAAATAAACGTGCAGCATATGTTTGGCCAGAGCGGTTTTGGCGTACAGGCGAACTACACCTATGTGCATTCTCCGCTGAAGTACATCGACTCTAATGTCAACGATCAGTTCGCGATTTTAGGTTTGAGCAATTCAGCAAATCTGGTTGGGATCTATGAAGATAAACAGTGGTCGATTCGCTTAGCGTACAACTGGCGCGATCAGTTCCTGGCGTCTAC
>JANYFV010000385.1 GCA_025359635.1 Undibacterium sp.
TTCTGCGACCGATTCCGACAACTGCGGAACTTTAACTTCAAAAATTGCCATGTAACTCTCCGTTCAGTTTGATGATGCGGCGTGCATCTATATTGCGCGCCGAAAAACATTATTTGGTTAAAATAAAACCCTTGATCTTGGCAAAAGCAGTTTCAAGCAATATTTTTTGTTGCGCGATATGTTTGTCTGCGTAACCGACCGCCGGTGAAGCACTGGCTGGACGACCGGCGTAAGCCAGTTTCTGCCCCTCGTCAAGGCCGTCAAAAATATTGTGTTGAATCTGGAACCAAGGTCCTTGATTCTGCGGCTCATCTTGCGTCCAGACCAATTCCGTTAAGTTCGGATATTTTTTCAGTTCAGCCGCAAAGCTCTTATGCGGGAACGGATACAACTGTTCAACCCGGATAATCGCTGTATCGGTTTGCCCGCGCTCTTTACGCGAATTCACTAAATCGTAATAAACCTTGCCTGAACAAGCGATGACACGTTTCACTTTTTTGGCATCGATCTTATCGTCTACTTCACCAATCACAGTATGGAAACTACTCTTGGCTAATTCAGACAAAGGTGAACCGGCATCTTTGTTACGTAACAAAGATTTTGGTGTAAGAATCACCAAAGGCTTACGGAACATACGGATCATCTGACGACGCAAAAGGTGGAAGATCTGTGCCGCAGTGGTCGGTTGAACCACCTGCATATTATTATCGGCACACAGTTGCAAGAAACGTTCAGGACGAGCGGAAGAATGCTCAGGACCTTGACCTTCGTAACCATGCGGCAGCATCAATACCAAGCCTGAAGCACGGCCCCATTTAACTTCACCGGAACTGATAAATTGATCGATGACCACTTGCGCGCCATTTGCAAAATCGCCGAACTGCGCTTCCCAGATAGTGAGCGTATTTGGTTCAGCGCTAGAATAGCCATATTCAAACGCCAGGACCGCTTCTTCCGACAATACTGAATCGATGACGGTGAACGGTGCTTGTTTATCTGAGATATTTTGCAGAGGGATATAAGTGCCGGCGTCCCATTTTTCGCGCTTTTGATCATGCAATACGGCATGGCGATGCACGAATGTGCCGCGACCAGCATCTTGACCAGTGAGACGAATCGAATAGCCTGAAGCGACCAAAGATGCATAGGCAAGATGCTCGCCCATACCCCAATCCAAGTTCATCTCGCCACGCCCCATACTTGCGCGATCGCCCAGAACCTTTTCGACCAAACTGTGCGGTTTAAATCCATCAGGAATGGCCGTAATTCGTTCAGCCAAACGCTTCAATTCTGTCATCGGTACGGCAGTATCGGCGGCGTCTGTCCATTTGCGATTTAAAAATGGAATCCAGTCAACCGCGTACTTGTTTTTGAAGTTGGAAATAACCGGGTCTATCGTATGCTTACCTGCATCCATCGCATCGCGGAAAGCTTTTACCATGACGTCGCCACCATCGGCTGCAATCGTTCCTTGCGCTGATAATTTATCCGCGTACATTTTGCGGGTGCCAGGATGTTGGCCAATTTTCTTGTACATCAATGGTTGCGTCAACGCTGGCGTATCTTGTTCATTGTGACCGAGCTTACGATAGCAAATGATGTCGACCACGACGTCTTTCTTGAACTCCATGCGGTAATCGAGGGCGATTTGTGTCGCCAAAACCACCGCTTCCGGATCATCACCATTGACGTGCAAGACTGGCGCCTCGATCATTTTAACCACATCGGAGCAATACAAAGTCGAACGTGAATCGCGCGGATCAGAAGTGGTGAAACCGATCTGGTTATTGATGACGATATGTACCGTACCACCAGTGCCGTAACCACGCGTTTGTGCAAGATTTAAGGTTTCCATGACGACACCCTGACCGGCAAACGCAGCATCACCATGCACCAGAATCGGCAAGACTTGCGAGCCGTCTTTATCGCCACGACGCTCCATACGTGCCTTAACCGATCCCTCAACCACTGGATTAACGATTTCCAGATGGGATGGATTGAAGGCTAGAGACAAATGTACCGGACCGCCCGGAGTCGAGATATCGGAAGAAAAACCTTGATGGTATTTGACGTCGCCAGAAGGCAGGTCATCACCATGTTTGCCTTCAAATTCGGCAAACAAATCTTCGGGCATTTTGCCCAGAGTGTTCACCAGAACGTTGAGACGCCCGCGATGCGCCATACCGATCACAATTTCTTCTACACCACGCTCACCGGCGCGTTGGATGGTTTCATCCATTGAGGCAATGAAACTTTCGCTACCTTCCAGTGAGAAGCGCTTTTGACCGACATATCTTGTGTGCAGATAGCGCTCAAGGCCTTCAGCGGCAGTCAGGCGATCAAGAATGTGTTTCTTCTTTTCTGCAGAAAAACTTGGCGTCGAACGGATCGATTCGAGTTTTTGTTGCAACCAGCGCTTCTCGGTTGGATCGCTGATATACATGAACTCTGCGCCGATAGAACGGCAGTAAGTATCACGCAATGAATTGAGCAAATCGCGCAGGGATGCGGTTTCGGAGCCAAAATAGGTATTGCTGATATTGAACTGTATGTCCATATCGGCATCGGTAAAGCCGTAAAAGCTAGGCTCTAACTCAGGAATGCTTGGGCGCTCCTGACGTTGCAGTGGATCTAAGTTTGCCCAGTGCGTGCCGAGGAAGCGATAAGCGGCAATCAGTTGCTGTGCGGCGACGCGCTTGCGCCCCATTTCAGCATCTGCTGTGGCATTTACGGTGCGGATTGGACCTTGCTTGGCACGTTCAGCGAACGACGCAATGACGGGCGCATGAGCCACATCTGGTTTGGCAGAGCCATCGACGGCAGGAACGTTCTGCATGGCGTCAAAATACGAGCGCCAATTATCAGGAACCGAACCAGGATTATTCAGATAGGACTCGTATAATTCTTCTACATACGGCGCATTGCCGCCGAACAAATACGAGTTAGCGTTAAGTTGTTGCATCATCTTGCTCACCTTTCTTCGCGTTTTGCGAGATTAGCGGGTTAATCTAACCTTCCGCGACACGGCCTGACCGGTTAGCGGATTGCACATCAAGTGTGGGGAAGGGCTTGTTAAAAACTCATTCCAATTGCACTTCAAAATCGAGTATTCATTTGTACAGCACTAAATTTTGAAGCAAAAGAAAACCTATACAAAGTTGCTTTCGGGCTGAAGCATAACACCTTTATGGAATAAAAAAAAGCGAGTCATGCGGACTCGCTTTTACATTAATAAATTATTTGCATAATTTAAGGAATTTAAAAAAATCAGCGCTTATCAATCGGCAATACTTCACGTGTTGGCGAGCCAACGAATAATTGACGTGGACGACCAATTTTCTGCTCTGGATCAGAAATCATTTCCTTCCATTGAGCGATCCATCCTACGGTACGCGCCAACGCAAAAATACCGGTAAATAAGGAGGTTGGAATTCCCAAAGCGCGTTGCACGATGCCTGAGTAGAAATCGACGTTTGGATACAGTTTGCGACTGACGAAGTATTCATCTTCCAGAGCAATTTTCTCAAGAGCCATTGCCAATTTAAACAATGGATCATCTTGCAAACCTAGTTCTTGCAAGACTTCATAGCAAGTCTCACGCATCAATTTTGCACGCGGATCGTAGTTTTTATAGACGCGATGTCCAAAGCCCATCAATTTCACGTCAGAATTTTTATCTTTAACTTTACGAATAAATTCCGGAATGTGATCAACACTGCCGATTGATTCGAGCATACTCAATGCCGCCTCATTGGCACCACCGTGTGCTGGCCCCCACAAGCAAGCAATACCGGCGGCGATACAGGCAAAAGGATTTGCACCTGAAGAACCTGCAAGACGCACTGTCGAAGTAGATGCATTTTGCTCATGATCGGCGTGCAAAATGAAAATTCGATCCAAAGCACGCACCAGTACTTCATTTGTCTTATATGGCGCACACGGTGTTGAAAACATCATGTGCATAAAGTTTGCGCTATACGACAAATCATTGCGCGGATACACAAAAGGCTGCCCGACTGAATATTTATAAGCCATTGCCACCAAGGTAGGCATCTTGGCGATCAAACGTATCGCCGAAACTTCGCGGTGGTGTGGATCGTTAATATCGAGTGAATCATGATAGAACGATGCCAGTGCGCCGACAGTACCAACCAACACCGACATTGGATGCGCATCGCGACGGAAACCACGGAAGAAAAATTGCATTTGTTCATGCACCATCGTGTGATTGGTGACGGTCGCAACAAATTTTGCTTTTTCAGCGGCATTTGGCAATTCACCATTCAACAACAGGTAACAGGTCTCAAGGAAATCGCCGCCATTGACTGCAAGCTGTTCAATTGGATAGCCACGATACAAGAGTTCGCCCTTGTCGCCATCAATATAGGTAATCGATGAATTACAAGCTGCTGTAGACATAAAACCTGGGTCATACGTAAACATACCAGTGCTGCCATACAATTTACGGATATCGATGACATCTGGGCCAACGGTACCTTTGTAGACGGGCATTTCCAACGATGGCGAACCATCAGAAAATGAAAGTGTTGCTTTTACTTCAGAGTTAGTCATGGCTCTTCCTTCGATAGAGGTGAGTCGTTAATCAAAAAAACACGAGAGAAAATTCGCTTAAAAATTCGTCTTAAATTCGTTCTAATTTCGTTCTAACTTAGGCATTTTGCAAGCGCAGAAGCAAGGCTCGCACGTGCGGTAAATCTACTTCAGCTTCAGGCTGTTTTTTTGCCATCAGTAAATCCATCAAAGTAATATCGGACAATTCCATCAAACGGCTGAACGCGTCTACTTCCTGATCAGACATAGACTCTTCATGCGCGTCCAAAAAACGAGTCAATATCAGATCGTTTTCGAGCAAACCACGTCTGGCACGCCACCTGAGCCGTGCACGATTTACCGGATCACTTTGATGGGAGCTAGCAGTTTCAGACATAAGTACTTTCGATTTCATTACAACCTATTTCATGCAGCTCTTCAGTCAAAAACTGCAAGAAATAAGGGCGGCGCCACGAATGGCACCGCCATTTTTATTTACACCGCGCGTCTCACCATTAACTCTTTAATTTTGCCTATGGCACGAGTTGGATTCAAACCTTTAGGGCATACGTCAACACAATTCATAATCGTATGGCAGCGGAACAAGCGATACGGATCTTCCAAATTATCAAGACGTTCACCAGTTGCCTGATCACGCGAATCTGCGATAAAACGATACGCTTGCAACAAACCGGCTGGCCCTACAAATTTATCCGGGTTCCACCAAAATGACGGGCATGAAGTCGAGCAGCAAGCGCAAAGAATACATTCATACAAACCGTCGAGCTCTTCACGCTCAGTTGGTGATTGCAAACGCTCCTTCTCAGGTGGCGTTGTCTCATTCATCAAATACGGCTTGATCGAATTGTATTGCTTGAAAAACTGCGTCATATCGACGATCAAATCGCGAATTACCGGTAAGCCAGGTAATGGACGCAAAATGATGGGCTCAGTCAATTCATTCAAATTGGTGGTGCAAGCCAGACCATTTTTGCCATTGATATTCATCGCATCGGAACCGCAAACACCTTCACGGCATGAGCGGCGTAATGCTAATGAATCATCGACATCGGCCTTGATGCGTTGCAGTGCATCGAGCAACATCTTGTCAGTATCTTGTAGCTCTACTGTTAAATCTTGCATGTAAGGCTTAGCATCCTTGTCCGGATCGTAGCGATAGATTTGAAATTTTAGGGTGCGTGACATTTAGTATCTCTTTAGAAAGTGCGAGCTTTAGGCTTGAAGGTTTCGACTGTCAACGGCTTGGTGACAACCGGTTTGTAGTCAAGACGATTGCCTTCGGAATACCACAGCGTGTGCTTCATCCAGTTTTCATCATCACGTTTTTCGTAGTCGCGATGGGCGTGAGCACCACGCGATTCCTTACGTGCATTTGCAGAAGTGATGGTCGCTTTTGCCGTTTCAATCAAGTTATCCAACTCTAATGCTTCAACACGAGCAGTGTTAAACACCTTAGATTTATCTTTGAAGGAAACATGCTTACGGCGCTCGTCGAGCACCATGATTTCTTTGTAGCCAGCTTGCAGCAACTCATCTGTGCGGAACACGCCACAATATTTTTGCATCGTGCCGCGAATCGCATTCGCGACATCTTGCACGCGCTCTGATCCGGTACTAGTTTCCAATTTCGCCAGACGGGACATAGCCAAATCAGCCGCATCCGCAGGAAGATCTTTATTGCTACGCTCTTTAAGCTTACTTGCCACAACATGATTGCCCGCGGCACGACCAAAGACCAGCAGATCCAACAATGAATTAGTACCAAGACGATTCGCGCCGTGCACTGAAACACAGGCGCATTCACCAATCGCATACAAGCCATTAACGACTTCACTCTTGCCATTTTTTGGAGCAACCACTTGGCCGTGGATATTCGTTGGAATACCACCCATCTGGTAATGAATCGTTGGGACGACAGGAATTGGCTCTTTAGTCGCATCGACGTTGGCAAATTTATGGCCGATTTCCAAAATCGACGGCAGACGCTTCTGAATTGTGTCTGCGCCAATATGACGCAAATCAAGCATCACGTGATCTTTATTCGGGCCACAACCGCGACCTTCTTTAATCTCTTGATCCATAGAACGAGAGACGAAATCGCGTGGCGCCAAATCTTTCAAGGTCGGCGCATAACGCTCCATAAAACGCTCACCCAAGCTATTGACCAGAATACCGCCCTCACCGCGCACACCTTCAGTGATCAAGACACCTGCGCCAGCAACGCCGGTCGGGTGAAATTGCCAGAATTCCATATCCTGCAAAGGCAAGCCAGCGCGAGCTGCCATCCCCATACCGTCACCGGTATTGATGAAGGCATTGGTGGAAGCGGCAAAGATACGCCCTGCTCCGCCAGTCGCGAAAATAGTGGTTTTGGCTTCCAGCATCATAACTTCGCCGGTTTCCATCTCCAGTGCAACCACGCCTAAAATATCACCATCTGCATCACGAATCAGATCAATCGCCATCCACTCGACATAAAAATGCGTGCGGGCGCGAACGTTGCGTTGATACAGTGTATGCAATAAGGCATGACCGGTGTGATCGGCTGCGGCGCAAGCACGTTGCACTGGCTTCTCACCGAAATTGGCGGTGTGCCCGCCGAACGGACGTTGATAGATGGTGCCGTCGGCATTACGATCAAACGGCATACCAAAATGTTCTAATTCATAGACCACTTTTGGTGCTTCACGACACATGAATTCAATCGCATCTTGATCACCTAAATAATCGCCACCTTTTACGGTGTCGAACATGTGCCAAAACCAGTTGTCTTCCGACATATTTCCTAAAGAAGCACCAATGCCGCCTTGAGCAGCAACCGTGTGCGACCGGGTAGGGAAAACTTTTGACAGAACTGCGACGTTCAGACCAGCCTCAGCTAATTGTAAGGACGCACGCATACCGGAACCACCGGCGCCAATAATCACCGCATCAAAACGGCGAGAAGGAATGGCGGACTTAATGCCCAAATTCGTTACGGCCACGTTATACTCTCCACAAAATCTGTGCCGCATATCCGACACAAGCGATCAACCACAACATAGTGGCGACATGAAATACCAAACGCAAAACAACCGAATGCGTCACATAATCCATCCAGATATCACGCATACCAACCCAAGCATGATAAAACAGAGCAACAAATACAGAAAAAGTGAGTAATTTAAACCATTGCATGGCAAAAATTCCCGCCCATGCTTCGTAGGTAAAGTTATTACCGGTCAAAAACAAACCTAACAAAATGACGGTATATAGTGCCATCACAATTGCTGTCACCCGTTGCGCCAACCAATCGCGCAAACCGTAACTAGCGCCAACGACTATGCGTTTCGCTCCAATATTATTTGCCATCAAAATACTCCAAAAAGTTTTAGCGCCACTGCTAGTGTCAAGCTAAGGCTCACACACAAAACAGCCACCGCAGATTGACGCGCTGAATCTTTATCAAGACCAACATGCAAATCCATCAAAAGATGACGAATTCCCGCAGAAAAATGATGTAAATAAGCCCAAGTTAAGGCGAGAATAACCAGTTTTACAAAAACGCCACTGGTAAATTTCTGCAAAACTGCAAATGAAATTTCGGAAGTTAAGCTGTTATCGAGCAAATACAAAATGAATGGCAACAACACAAACATGAGCATGCCACTTGCGCGATGCAAAATCGAAACGAATCCTGCTAGCGGCAACCGATACCCACCAAATACGGCATCACTCAGTCGCATCACGCCAAAGCGCGGCTTTTTTCTTACTACCTCAGACATAAATATTCTCCCTAATATCGAATAATACAATTTTCGCCTATTTTGATGCATTGCACCAATAAAATTGACGTTTGTTTGCAAAACAATTTTATTTTTTATTGAAAACATTAAACGTTGCCACCAAAACGTTTAATGTTAACTCAACTCATTTCTGTAGTGGTGTGACGATGTAAGGTAGAGACCACGTCGAAGTTCAAC
>JANYFV010000390.1 GCA_025359635.1 Undibacterium sp.
GTACCCGATCAAGTTTTGTAGTTACATACTGGCCTGCCAGTAAAACTCCTAACTTCGGACGCCGTGTTCGAAACGATATAAGGGCTTTACTTCATCCTGATGTAAAGACTGAGTATCATAATTGGAGGTTGACCGTGAGTCTCAATCTGAATGACAAAAAGGCCGTCGTCGCTGAAGTCAGTGCTGTAGTTAGCAAAGCACAGACGATCGTCGTAGCTGAATACCGTGGCATCCAGGTCGGTCACTTGACGAAACTACGTGCTGCTGCACGTGCTGAAGGTGTGTACATGCGTGTATTGAAAAATACACTTGCACGTCGCGCTGTTGAAGGCACTGCATTTGCAAGCCTCGCTCAAGAAATGACTGGTCCGTTGATCTATGCGATCTCATCGGATGCCGTTGCTGCTGCTAAAGTTGTACAAGACTTTGCAAAAACAAACGACAAACTGGTTATTAAGGCAGGTAACTATGCTGGTAAGTCGCTGGATAAAGCTGGCGTTACTGCATTGGCAAGCATTCCTAGCCGTGAAGTTCTGTTGGCACAAGTGTTGGGCATGATGCAGGCTCCTGTATCTGGCTTCGCACGCGCTCTGGCAGCTTTGTCGGCTAAGAAAGAATCTGATAATCCTACAGCACCAGTAGCGGAAGTTGTTGAAGCCGCACCTGCTGAAGCTGCAGCAGAATAAGATTTTTTCCGTCAATACCGAATCAATGTAATTTATAAATTGGAGTTTCAAATGGCAATTAGCAAAGACGATATCTTAGAAGCCGTAGGCGCAATGTCCGTAATGGACCTGAATGACCTGGTTAAAGCATTCGAAGAAAAATTTGGTGTTTCCGCTGCTGCAATGTCTTCTGGTCCAGCTGCTGGTCCAGCTGCTGCAGTTGAAGAGCAAACTGAATTCAACGTAGTGTTGACTGAAGTTGGCGCGAACAAAGTTGGCGTTATTAAAGCAGTTCGTGAATTGACTGGTCTTGGCTTGAAAGAAGCTAAAGACGTAGTTGATGGCGCACCAAAAACAGTAAAAGAAGCAGTTACAAAAGCAGATGCAGAAGCAGCTAAGAAAAAGCTGGAAGATGCAGGCGCTAAAGCTGAGATCAAGTAATTTTGATCCAGTTTGGCGAATCTTCTTGATTCGTCAGAGTCAAAGATTGGAATCCTCTTCAAAGAGAGGGTTCCTCTTTGGCTTCTTTGTCGTTCTGAGGTTGGTTTAGTTGCTTCTGAGGCACGTCGCTATTGCCCAGTTGTCGGTTCGAAGCTTAGTTTTAACAATTAAGGGCTGAGACTTGAGGTTTCATTGTTATAAATAATAAATTTTCCGGATTGTATTGGTTGATTTATTTTATGGCCTTGAATCCTGAATTCTCCATCCTTTTTTGTCACTCACGGAGTGTCCATGCACTACTCATTTACTGAGAAGAAGCGTATTCGTAAATCTTTTGCGAAACGCGCTAACGTTCACAACGTTCCTTTCCTGCTGGCGACCCAGCTCGAGTCATATTTGGCTTTTTTGCAAGCTGACAAAGTACCGTCAACGCGCAAAAATGAAGGCTTGCAGTCTGCCTTTACGTCAATTTTTCCGATTGTGTCGCATAACGGATTCGCTCGTCTCGAATTCCTATCCTACGTTTTAGGCGACCCTGCATTTGATGTCAAGGAATGTCAATTGCGCGGGCTCACTTTTGCTTCACCTTTACGTGCCAAGGTACGTTTGGTGATTCTGGATAAAGAATCGCCAACCAAACCTGTCGTTAAAGAAATGAAAGAGCAAGAAGTGTACATGGGCGAATTGCCGCTCATGACCACTACTGGCTCATTCGTGATTAACGGTACAGAACGTGTCATTGTTTCTCAGTTGCACCGTTCGCCTGGTGTCTTCTTTGAGCATGATCGCGGCAAGACACACTCATCCGGTAAATTGCTGTTCTCAGCAAGGATTATTCCTTACCGTGGTTCTTGGCTCGATTTCGAATTCGATCCAAAAGATATCTTGTTCTTCCGTATCGATCGTCGTCGCAAGATGCCGGTAACGATATTGTTGCGTGCTATTGGCATGAGCAATGAACAGATTTTGGCTAATTTCTTTGTCTTCGACAACTTCAAGCTACACAACGACGGCGCAGAAATGGAATTCGTTTCTGAGCGTTTGCGCGGTGAAGTTGCGCGTTTTGATATTGCGGATAAAGCTGGCAAAGTCATTGTTGCCAAAGACAAGCGTATCAATGCCAAGCACGTGCGTGAAGTCGACGCTGCTGGCATCAAGCATATTTCTGTGCCTGAAGATTATTTACTCGGTCGTGTCTTGGCGAAAAATATCGTTGATGCAGACACCGGTGAAATCATTGCCAATGCAAATGATGAATTGACTGAAGATTTGTTAGGTCGTTTGCGTGAAGCAAGTGTTGCCGACATTCAGACTCTGTACACCAATGATCTGGATCAAGGTTCGTACATTTCGCAAACTTTGCGTGCGGATGATACCGCCGACAAGATGGCTGCCCGTGTTGCTATCTATCGCATGATGCGTCCTGGTGAACCACCGACAGAAGATTCTGTTGAAGCTCTGTTCAACGGTCTGTTCTACAACGAAGATCGTTACGATTTGTCCGCTGTTGGTCGTATGAAGTTTAACCGCCGTATCGGTCGCGATGAGCTGACTGGTGCGATGACTTTGTCGAACGAAGATGTGCTTTCAGTGATCAAGATCCTGGTTGAGTTGCGCAATGGTCGCGGCGATGTCGATGATATTGATCACTTGGGTAATCGCCGTGTACGTTGCGTCGGTGAATTGGCTGAGAACCAGTTCCGTGCTGGTTTGGTCCGTGTAGAGCGCGCAGTTAAAGAGCGCTTGGGTCAAGCTGAAGCCGATAATTTGATGCCGCATGACTTGATCAATTCGAAGCCTATTTCTGCTGCGATTCGTGAGTTCTTCGGTTCTTCACAATTGTCACAGTTTATGGATCAGACCAACCCATTGTCGGAAATCACGCACAAGCGTCGTATTTCCGCTCTTGGCCCTGGTGGTTTGACACGTGAGCGTGCAGGTTTTGAAGTTCGTGACGTTCATCCAACTCACTACGGGCGTGTCTGCCCGATTGAAACGCCAGAGGGACCAAACATTGGTTTGATCAACTCATTGGCTTTGTATGCTCGCTTGAACGAATACGGTTTCCTAGAAACACCATACCGCAAAGTTGTCGATAAAAAGATCACGAATCAAATCGATTATTTGTCGGCGATTGAAGAAGGTCGTTACATCATCGCTCAGGCGAATGCGACGATCGATGCTGCAGGCTTGCTCAGCGATGAACTGGTTTCATCCCGTCAAGCTGGCGAAACAATTCTGGTATCACCAGAGCGCGTTCAGTACATGGACGTTGCGACTGGCCAGGTTGTTTCTGTTGCGGCTTCTTTGATCCCGTTCCTGGAACACGATGATGCGAACCGTGCCTTGATGGGTGCCAACATGCAGCGTCAAGCTGTACCATGTTTGCGTCCGGAAAAAGCCTTGGTTGGTACCGGTATTGAACGCACGGTAGCGGTCGATTCTGGTACGACAGTTCAGGCTTTGCGCGGTGGTAAAGTTGATTACATCGATGCTGGCCGTATCGTTATTCGCGTCAATGATGCGGAAGCGACTGCTGGTGAAGTCGGTGTAGATATCTACAACCTGATCAAGTACACGCGTTCTAACCAGAACACCAATATTAACCAACGTCCTATCGTTAAAGTTGGTGATATCGTCACCAAAGGCGACGTATTGGCCGATGGCGCATCTACCGATTTGGGTGAATTGGCCTTGGGTCAAAACATGCTGGTCGCGTTTATGCCTTGGAATGGTTATAACTTTGAAGATTCGATCCTGATCTCTGAAAAAGTAGTGGCTGACGATCGCTACACCTCGATTCATATTGAAGAGTTGTCGGTCGTGGCACGTGATACTAAGCTCGGCGCCGAAGAAATCACCCGTGATATCTCGAACCTGGCTGAAAATCAATTAGCTCGTCTGGACGAAGCAGGTATCGTCTACATCGGTGCTGAAGTGACTGCTGGCGATACTCTGGTTGGTAAGGTAACGCCAAAAGGCGAAACTCAATTGACACCAGAAGAAAAACTGCTGCGTGCGATTTTCGGCGAAAAAGCTTCTGACGTAAAAGACACATCCCTGCGCGTGCCTTCTGGCATGGTCGGTACTGTGATTGACGTTCAAGTCTTCACACGTGAAGGTATCGTGCGCGACAAACGTGCACAACAGATTACGGATGATGAGTTGAAACGCTATCGTCTGGATTTGAACGATCAGTTGCGTATTGTTGAAGGCGATGCATTTGAGCGTCTTGAGCGTATGTTGGTTGGCAAGGTCGCTAATGGTGGCCCGGCTAAATTGGCTAAGGGTAGCAAGATCACTAAAGAATATTTGGCTGATCTGGATAAATACCACTGGTTCGATATTCGTCCAGCTGACGACGACGCGGCAAAATCTTTGGAAGCGATCAAGGATTCTATCGCTGAAAAACGTCACCAGTTTGATCTGGCGTTTGAAGAAAAACGTACCAAGTTGACACAGGGCGATGAGTTGCCACCTGGCGTACAAAAAATGGTCAAGGTGTATCTGGCTGTTAAACGTCGCTTGCAGCCTGGTGACAAGATGGCGGGTCGTCACGGTAACAAGGGTGTGGTTTCACGCATTGTTCCAGTTGAAGATATGCCTTACATGGCAGATGGTACGCCAGCTGACATCGTCTTGAATCCTTTGGGCGTTCCTTCACGGATGAACGTTGGTCAGATTCTGGAAGTGCATTTGGGTTGGGCGGCAAAAGGTCTGGGCTTGCGTATCGGCGAAATGCTGAAAGCTAAAGTCAAGATTGAAGAGTTGCGCGGCTTCTTGAAGCAAATCTATAACGAATCTGGCAAGACAGAAGATATTGATGGTTTGTCTGATACTGACATTCTCGAATTGACATCTAACCTGAAGAACGGTGTACCGTTCGCAACGCCAGTTTTTGACGGCGCTGATGAAGGTGAAATTCGTCGTATGTTGGATCTGGCTTATCCAGACGCAATTGCCAAACAGTTGGGTATGACGCCTTCGAAGAACCAGGTGACTTTGTATGACGGTCGCACTGGTGAATCGTTCGAGCGCAATGTCACTGTCGGTTACATGCACGTCTTGAAATTGCACCATCTGGTCGATGACAAGATGCATGCACGTTCGACCGGCCCTTACTCTCTCGTTACGCAGCAACCACTGGGCGGTAAAGCGCAATTTGGTGGTCAGCGTTTCGGTGAGATGGAAGTTTGGGCACTGGAAGCTTACGGCGCGTCTTATGTCTTGCAAGAGATGTTGACAGTGAAGTCGGATGACGTAAATGGACGTACTAAAGTCTACGAAAATCTGGTCAAAGGCGATCACGTAATTGAAGCCGGTATGCCGGAATCCTTTAACGTGTTGGTTAAAGAGATACGTTCGCTGGGTATCGATATTGATCTTGAGCGCAACTAAGTAATTAAGTAAGTAATTAGTCGTTTAGTAGTAAAACCACCGCCCGAATTCATTTCGGGCGTTGGTCATTCAGGTGGTAGCCGGTAAAGTCGTTTTTTGTACCCGGTATCAGCGGAACTTGTGTGAACAAAAACACCCAGGCTCTCCCGTTGATGCGAACAGGGTCAGACAAGAAATTATTTTATTTACGCCATTTAGCTAAAAAGTGTTTTGCCTCACAGGAGTGATTTCATGAAAGCCCTGCTCGATCTATTCAAGCAAGTTCAGCCCAATGAACAATTCGACGCGATCAAAATTGGTCTCGCATCCCCAGAAAAAATCCGTTCTTGGTCCTACGGCGAAGTAAAAAAGCCAGAAACCATCAACTACCGTACTTTCAAGCCTGAACGCGATGGCCTGTTTTGCGCAAAGATTTTTGGTCCAATTAAAGATTACGAATGCCTGTGCGGTAAATACAAACGCCTGAAGCACCGTGGCGTGATCTGCGAAAAATGTGGTGTCGAAGTAACTCTGGCTAAAGTGCGTCGTGAACGCATGGGTCATATCGAGTTGGCGTCCCCAACTGCGCACATCTGGTTCCTGAAATCTCTGCCATCCCGTTTGGGTATGGTTTTGGACATGACACTGCGCGATATCGAACGCGTCTTGTATTTTGAAGCCTACGTTGTAACCGATCCAGGTATGACGCCGCTGAAAAAATGTCAGATCATGTCGGAAGATGATTTCGCCGCAAAGTACGAAGAACACGGTGACGAATTCACCGCATTCATGGGCGCCGAAGGTATCCGTGAACTGTTGCGCTCGATTGATATCGACCGCGATGCGGAAACTTTGCGCGTAGAACTCAAAGAATCCAAATCTGAAGCCAAGATCAAGAAATATTCCAAGCGCCTGAAAGTGCTGGAAGCGTTCCAACGTTCTGGCATTAAGCCAGACTGGATGATCATGGAAGTCTTGCCAGTGTTGCCGCCAGAATTGCGCCCATTGGTGCCTTTGGATGGTGGTCGTTTCGCGACTTCCGATCTGAACGATTTGTATCGCCGCGTCATCAACCGTAATAATCGTCTGAAGCGCCTGATGGAATTGCGCGCACCAGAAATCATTACACGTAATGAAAAGCGTATGTTGCAAGAAGCGGTCGATTCATTGTTAGACAATGGTCGTCGCGGTAAAGCCATGACAGGCGCCAACAAGCGTCCGTTGAAATCTCTGGCTGAGATGATCAAAGGTAAAGGCGGCCGTTTCCGTCAAAACTTGTTGGGTAAGCGCGTCGATTACTCAGGCCGTTCAGTGATCGTGGTTGGCCCACAGCTGAAACTGCATCAGTGCGGTTTGCCAAAATTGATGGCTCTGGAATTGTTCAAACCATTTATTTTCAATAAACTCGAATTGATGGGCTTGGCTACAACCATCAAGGCTGCGAAAAAACTGGTAGAGATTCAAGAGCCTGTCGTTTGGGACATCTTGGAAGAAGTGATTCGCGAACATCCGATTATGTTGAACCGTGCGCCTACTTTGCACCGTTTGGGTATTCAGGCGTTTGAGCCGGTCCTGATTGAAGGTAAAGCGATTCAGTTGCATCCACTGGTCTGCGCCGCATTCAATGCCGATTTCGACGGCGATCAAATGGCGGTTCACGTTCCTTTGTCTGTCGAAGCACAGATGGAAGCGCGCACATTGATGTTGGCATCGAACAATATTCTGTTCCCGTCCAACGGCGAACCGTCTATCGTACCTTCGCAAGATATCGTATTGGGTCTGTACTACGCTTCCCGTGAAAAAATCAACGGCAAGGGCGAGGGCATGATGTTCCCTGATGTTTCTGAAGCGATCCGCGCTTGGGACAACAAGGAAGTCGAACTGATGACGCGCATCACTGTGCGTATCACCGAGTATCCAAAAAATGTTGCGACTGGCGAATTCGTCAAGACAGTGACTCGTTACGAGACTACGGTCGGCCGCGCGATTTTGTCTGAAATTCTGCCTAAAGGCTTGCCTTTCTCAGTGTTGAATCGTTCGCTGAAAAAGAAAGAAATTTCCAAACTGATCGATACCTCTTTCCGTAAGTGCGGTTTGCGCGCCACGGTGGTATTTGCCGATCAACTGATGCAAATGGGTTTCCGCTTGGCGACGCGTGCCGGTATCTCGATCTGTATCGATGATATGTTGGTACCACCACAAAAAGTCACTCTGTTGGCGTCTGCGGAACACGAAGTCAAACAGATCGAACAGCAATATGCGTCTGGTTTGGTGACTGCCGGCGAACGTTACAACAAGGTTGTGGATATCTGGGGCAAGACCGGTGATGATGTCGGTAAGGCCATGATGGATCAACTCAAGGTTGAAGACGTTATCCGCCGCGATGGAACTCACGGCACGCAAGAATCGTTCAACGCGATTTACATGATGGCCGACTCCGGTGCGCGCGGTTCTGCAGCACAGATTCGTCAGCTGGCAGGTATGCGTGGTCTGATGGCAAAACCGGATGGTTCGATTATCGAAACACCGATTACCGCGAACTTCCGCGAAGGTCTGAACGTTCTTCAGTACTTTATTTCTACTCACGGTGCTCGTAAAGGTTTGGCCGATACTGCATTGAAGACAGCGAACTCAGGTTACCTGACACGCCGTCTGGTGGATGTAACTCAAGATCTGGTCGTGATTGAAGATGATTGCGGTACAGCGAATGGTGCGGTAATGAAAGCCATCGTTGAAGGCGGTGAAGTTCAAGTGCCTTTGCGCGAATTGATCTTGGGTCGCGTAGCAGCCAATGACATCGTTAATCCAGAGACACAAGGCAATCTGTACGATGCCGGTACTTTGCTCGATGAAACAGCGGTTGAAGAAATCGAACGTCTGGGTGTTGATGAAGTTAAAGTGCGTACGCCTTTGACATGCGACACACGCTACGGTCTGTGCGCCATGTGTTATGGCCGTGATCTCGGCCGCGGTACGATGGTTAATGCGGGTGAAGCAGTCGGTGTTATCGCTGCCCAGTCGATCGGTGAGCCAGGTACACAGTTGACGATGCGTACTTTCCACATCGGTGGTGCCGCATCGCGTGCCGCTGTTGCCTCTTCAGTCGAAGCCAAGTCTAACGGTACGATACGTTTCACCGCAACCATGCGTTACGTGACGAATAATAAGGGCGCGCAGATCGTGATTTCACGCTCCGGTGAAGTCTTGATTACGGATGACCACGGTCGTGAACGTGAACGTCATAAAGTACCTTACGGTGCGACGCTGATCGTTAAAGATGGCATGGTCATCAAGGCCGGTACCGATTTGGCAACTTGGGATCCATTGACCCGTCCTATCATCACTGAATACGCCGGTAAGGTTAAATTTGAAAACGTTGAAGAAGGCGTTACCGTTGCCAAGCAAGTTGATGATGTGACAGGTTTGTCTACACTGGTTGCGATCGATGCCAAGCGTCGTGGATCTGTGACAAAAACTCTGCGTCCACAAGTTAAATTGCTCAGCGAAGTCGGCGAAGAAGTGAAAATTTCTGGCACAGAACACGCTGTAACTATCGGCTTCCAGGTTGGCGCGCTGATCACCGTTAAAGACGGTCAACAAGTTAACGTTGGTGAAGTGTTGGCGCGTATCCCGACTGAATCACAAAAGACACGTGATATTACCGGGGGTCTGCCACGCGTTGCTGAGTTGTTTGAAGCACGTTCGCCTAAAGACGCTGGTATGTTGGCTGAAGTGACAGGTACGGTTGCGTTTGGTAAAGAAACCAAAGGTAAGCAACGTCTGGAAATCACCGACATGGACGGCGAGAAGCATGAATTCCTGATCACCAAAGACAAACAAGTTTTGGTGCATGACGGCCAGGTTGTGAACAAGGGT
>JANYFV010000044.1 GCA_025359635.1 Undibacterium sp.
GCAAGCGGGAAACAGCATCGGTGGCGCGATTTCTCAGGATGGACGCTTTGTCGCAGCGCAAAATTATGTGCCTGGCGGTGTCAAGATATTCAAGGCCGATACTTTGGAACTGGTGGCGGATATTCCCGCTGCGTTTGGCAACGAAGGTAAGTTTTCTAAAGTGGTGGGATTGGTCGATGCACCGGGCAATCGCTTTGTCTGGAGCCTGTTTGATGCCGGTGAAATCTGGACTGCCGATATCAGCGACATCCAGAATCCACGCATAGAAAAATTTCGCAACATTGGGCGTGAACCATATGACGGCCTGATCACCCCTGACGGTCGCTTTTACATGGCGGGCTTGTTCGGTGAAGATGGCATGGCCTTGCTCGACCTCTGGCATCCGGAAAAAGGCGTGCGGCGCATCCTTGATGGTTACGGCAAAGGCAGCGAAAAACTCCCCGTGTATAAAATGCCGCATCTGCGCGGCTGGGCTGTCGCTGGCCGTTTTGCCTACGTACCCGCAATCGGCCACCATGAAGTACTGGTGATGGATACCGAGACCTGGCAAGAAGTGGCGCGCGTCAAGGTTGCGGGGCAACCGGTGTTTGTGATTGCGCGGCCAGATGGCAGGCAGGTGTGGGTGAATTTTGCCTTCCCTGATAACGCGCAAGTACAAGTGATTGATGTCGAAACACGCAGCGTGATCAAGCAGCTAGAACCGGGTAAAGCGGTTCTGCACATGGAATTTACGCCACGCGGCGAAGCGGTCTGGATCTCGGCGCGTGACGATAACCGCGTGCTGGTTTATGACACCAGTAGTTTTGCCATCCGCAAAGAATTGCCGGCACAAGCACCAAGCGGCATCTTCTTCACCAACCGCGCCGCGCGCATAGGTTTTTGACATGAACGCGCCTCTCGATCTCTTCAACAGAATTCAAACATCCAACACGTTCGAATTTAATTTGCTCAATGCGTTTCAGCGTGATTTTCCTTTAGTTGCAAGACCTTATGCGGTGCTTGCCAAAAAACTAGATGCAGATGAAGGCAGCGTCATCGCCAGTTTGCGTCACTTGCAGCAGAGCGGCGCCATCAGCCGCATTGGCGCGGTGTTCCGCCCGAATGCCATCGGTGCCAGCGCGCTGGCGGCTTTGGCTGTGCCAAGCGAGCGCATGATGGAAGTGGCAAACTACATCAGCGCGCGCGCCGAGATCAATCACAACTACGAACGCGAGCATCACTACAACCTTTGGTTTGTTGCCACCGCAACGACACAGGAAGCCTTGCACGCAGCCTTGCACGAGATAGAGTTGGCTTGCGCTTGCGGGGCTATCTTAATATTGCCAATGCTGGAGGATTTTCATATCGATCTGGGCTTTGATCTCAGCACAAACGGATCGCATTATCGAGCGCAAACTAGCGCAATTGAGCCTATGCAAAATGCCGGCAACATCAGTATGACTTCACTCGGCGAATCTGAAAAAATTCTACTGGCAGCGCTGCAAAATGGCTTGCCGCTGGTGCCCCAACCCTTCGCCCAGCTTGGCGTGGCCGAGAGCGAGGCCATCGCCACCATCAGAGCTTGGTGCGCGCAAGGCGTCATCAAACGCTTCGGTGTCATTGTGCGGCATCATGAACTCGGCTTTAATGCCAACGCGATGGTAGTCTGGGATGTGCCCGATGCTGCGGTCAGCGAAGTCGGGCGGCGCATTGCGGCATCCGGCCGGGTGACACTATGTTACCGTCGTCCACGAGTGTTGCCGCACTGGCCATATAACTTATTTTGTATGATTCATGGCAAAGACCGTGCCGAAGTGGAGGCACGCATCATTGCTTTAGCCGAGCTGTGCGGTCTGGAAAACTATCCGCATAAAAACTTATTTAGCCAGCGCCGTTTCAAGCAACGTGGCGCGCATTACGTCAAATCCAGCGGGCACTTGGAAAATGAGGTGATGCATGGATGAATTAGATCGCGCCATCATCAATCATTTGCAAGGCGGCTTGCAGGTTTGCGAACGGCCGTATCTGCTCGCCGCGAATGAACTTGGCATTAGCGAAAATGGCTTAATCACACGCCTGGCGAGCTTACTTAAACGCGGAATATTAACTCGCATCGGGCCGCTATTTCAGATCGAAAAAGCCGGCGGCGCATTCACGCTCGCGGCCTTGCATGCACCTACTGAAAACTATGATGCTATTGCAGAAAAAGTCAATGCATTGCCAGAAGTAGCGCACAACTACGAGCGTGAGCATGCACTAAATATGTGGTTTGTGGTTGCCACAGAAACACCCGAACAGATTGTTGACGTCATCAAAAAAATTGAACAAGAGAC
>JANYFV010000505.1 GCA_025359635.1 Undibacterium sp.
CTGCGGGGCGGTATTGTAACCGCTCGCTGGCCTGACGATCAAAAAACATTTTTACGGCACTTAATTGCTCTTCACAAGAGGTAAGTAGATTCATTTCTTGTTTGAATTCTTCGCCGCCAATTAAATCCTGTACATACCATCCTATATGTTTGCGCGCGGTACGCACACCCATAAATTCGCCATAAAAAGCGTAGTGCTCGCGTAAATGGGTGTCCATCAAACGGCTCACTTCTATTACTAAGGGCGGCGGCAAATAGGTGCCGGTTTTCAGGTAGTGTTCAATTTCTCTGAAAATCCAGGGACGTCCTTGCGCCGCGCGCCCTATCATAATGGCATCAGCGCCAGTGACTTGCAGTACATACTTTGCTTTTTCTGGAGTAGTGATATCACCGTTGGCAACTACAGGGATATTCACTGCAGATTTGACCTCAGCGATGGTTTCATATTCAGCGTCGCCCTTATAGCCATCAGCGCGCGTGCGGCCGTGTAGGGTGAGCATGGCGATGCCCGCAGATTCGGCAATGCGCGCGATATTCAATGCGTTTTTATTCGCTCTATCCCAGCCGGTACGAAACTTTAATGTTACTGGTACATCGACAGCGCCGACTACCGCATCGAGAATTTCAGCTACCAGTTTTTCATTTTGCAATAAAGCCGAGCCACACCAGGCATTACAGACTTTTTTTACCGGACAGCCCATATTGATGTCGATGATTTGCGCACCTTTATCGACGTTGTGCTTGGCACATGACGCCAGCATTTGTGCATCGGCGCCCGCGATCTGCACAGCCTTCGGCTCCATCTCACCGTCATGATTAGTACGACGAGAAGATTTTTCCGTATCCCAAAGTTTGGGATTTGAGGCGGCCATTTCAGAAACCGCATAACCTGCCCCCAACTCCTTACATAATTGCCGGAAAGGTCTGTCCGTCACACCAGCCATCGGGGCGACAAAAATATTATTTCGCAGCTGGTAAGGGCCAATTTGCACGATGGAATGGGAGGGATGAATTTTGGGGAAGCGCTATTTTACCTGAAATATTGCCTAAATATTTGGCAAAGTGCACATGATTTTTAGAGAATATTTTTTTCTACTTAAGAGTAATTTTTGATAGTTGAACTGAGACAAGACAGGCATTGCAAGTACGTATTTACCATCGAGCCATGCATTAAGCGGTTGATATCTGTGGTGATTGTGTTAATCAAGGCAGTTTTGTTAAATGAGGCGTTACCGTATACAAATTTTGCACTTTTTTGTAGCTTCCCGTATATTTCTTTTAATCAGCATAATTAATTCAAAGCTCGTTTTTTTAGTTGAATTTTATGTTAACATTTAATTAATTTAAAACACCGCACAATCGTTCAAATAGGCTTTTTAATCGATGAATCAATCAAAACCAGTAGATCTATCGCAGGATACTCATAGAAGTTTCGTCCTTGAAATGATAGGCTTTTCTGACGCCGAAAAAAATATGTTGGCGTCGACATTTCGCCTTACGGGGCGGCGAGAGTATTCTTATGTGCCGCCTAGCTCAGAAGGTCAGAGAGCAGATATCTACTTACTCAACGCTGACAACGCCGAAGCATTAAAAGCTATGGAAGAGCACGCGCCGAATGTGTATTCACCAGCCGTTATTATTGGTCGAAATGAAGTTTCTGTAGGTTGGCCCTTTGTACAAAAACCCATTCACTGGATGCGCTTGTTTGAACATTTGGATGAATTGACTCAAGCTGCATTATTGGAACGAAGTCAACGAGAGCAGCGTGCCGACCCGAATTGGAACGGCCAAACTTCGCGCCGCGCTATTGATAAAGACGCTCCTGAAGTGCCGGTAGTAGTGGCACCTCGCTTGAATGAATCTGTGTTGGTAGTTGATGATAGCGCGACCGTGCGCGCGTTTATGCGGATGAAACTGGCACCATTTAGATTTGATGTGGATTATGCGGAAACCGGTGAGCAGGCAATAGAAATGGCACAAGCTAAAACTTATACCTGTATTTTTTTAGACATCATGATGCCGGGCATTGATGGTTATGAGGTCTGCAAGCGGATTAAAAGTAATGACGACACTAAAAAAACGGCAGTCGTCATGTTGACTAGCAAGGGCTCGATGTTTGATAAATTCCGCGGTAATTGGGCGGGTTGCGATGCTTACCTGAGTAAGCCTGTTCCTGAAAATGATTTGCTGTCGACCATCGCACGGTTCTTGCCCAGCGCACGAGACGAATCCAAGTAACTATATTCAGTGCGCTTCTTAGAGCTGGTGCCTGTGGTGCAAATGGTACTAGCTTTAAGCAGCATTCTGATTTATTTCATCTTTGGTTTCAGCATTGAGATGTGAGACATCTCCCCACTGTATCAGTTTAATTTCCTCTTTGACAAAGCTAAAACGGTTGATGCTGGCGTTATAGATAGTAATTTCACGCTCTGCATTCAACGGTAAATTTTTGGCAGCGCGATAGGCGCATTCAAGCACACCGCCATGTGCGACCAAAGCAATTTTTTTACCTTCAAATTGGCGCGCGTAATGCGCTATTGTTATCATGCAGCGTTGATGAAATTGCCGTATGCTTTCGCCGATATTTTCGGTGTCGATCTCAGATGGCGGAAAGTTTGCATCCGGATCACGTGAGCGCCAGACCGCATATTCATGCGGAAAACGCAGCGGTAATTCGCTATATAACATTCCTTCGAAACCGCCGAAACAACGCTCGCGCAAGCCTGCATCCACACGGGTACTTAAGCCTTGCAGGCGTGCAATTTCTCCGGCAGTTTGCAGTGCCCTTTGCAGGTCGCTGGAAATAATCGCATCGAGTTTTTCGGATTGTAGCGCCGCGGCCAAAGCTTTTGCCTGGCGTGTGCCTTCTGCATTCAGGGGGATATCCAGGTGACCTTGCAATTTACGGATCGCGTTCCAGGCGGTTTCGCCATGGCGTATCAAGAGTATTTCGGTCATGTGCTTATACAGAGGGTACAGGAGGTTTGATTTGTAGCCAGAACGTGACCGGCCCATCGTTGGTTAGCGACACTTGCATATCTGCACCAAATTGCCCGGCCTCAACTTGTGCATGTTTTGCTTTTGCGGCACGCACAAAATAGGCAAATAATTGGCTGGCAAGTTCTGGTGCGGCGGCGGGTGTAAATGAAGGGCGTGTGCCTGAATTAGTATCGGCTGCCAGTGTAAATTGTGGCACTAGCAGCAAGCCGCCCTTGGTATCAGTGACGCTGCGATTCATCTTATCCGCATCATCTGCAAACACCCGGTATGCCAGCAATTTTGCGAGTAAAGCATCGGCTTGTTTCTCAGTATCGCCACGCTCAGCACATAGCAATACCATCAGTCCAGCATCGATAGCGCCGATTGTGCTGCCACCGACGACGACCTTGGCCTGGCTGACTCTTTGTATTAAGGCGATCATGCAGTTAAGGTCACTTTGGCAAACTTACGCTTGCCTACCTGCACCACAAACTTGCCTGCTTCAACCTGTAAATATTTATCGCTAATCACAGCACCATCTATCCGCACCCCGCCCTGGTCGACCATACGCATCGCATCGGAAGTGGAGGGGCAGAGATTTGCCTGTTTAAGTAATTGGGCAATACCTAGTGGTGCTCCAGACAAACTCAGGTCCGGGATGTCATCCGGGATGCCACCTTTAGAGCGATTGACAAAGTCAGTCAGTGCATCGTCAGCCGCTTTTTTATCGTGGAAGCGCGTGACGATCTCTTGCGCGATGGCGACTTTGATGTCGCGCGGGTTTTGCCCTTCGCTGACGGCCTTTTTGTAGATGGCGATCTGCTCGAGCGAGCAAAACGATAACAGCTCGTAATAACGCCACATCATCGTATCTGAGATGCTCATGATCTTGGCGAACATGGTATTGGCCGGTTCGGTAATGGCGATGTAATTGTTTTTGGATTTGGACATTTTTTCAACGCCGTCCAGGCCTTCAAGCAAAGGCATGGTCAAAATACATTGCGGCTCCTGGCCGTAGTCTTTTTGGAGTTCACGGCCTACTAGCAAGTTAAACTTTTGATCGGTGCCGCCGAGCTCAAGATCTGAATGTAAGGCAACTGAATCGTAGCCTTGCATCAAAGGATACAAAAATTCATGAATCGAGATCGGTGTGCCTGCCTTGAAACGCTTGGTAAAATCATCGCGCTCCATCATGCGTGCCACGGTGTACTTCGACGACAACTGGATCATGCCGCGTGCACCGAGCGGATCGCACCATTCTGAGTTGTAACGTATTTCAGTTTTGCTGGCATCTAACACCAGCGCGGCTTGCTTGAAGTAGGTCTGGGCATTTTCTTCGATTTGCTCACGTGTCAATGGTGGACGAGTCGCGTTCCTGCCAGACGGATCGCCAATCATCGAAGTGAAGTCGCCAATCAAAAAGATCACGTTGTGCCCAAGATCTTGCAACTGGCGCATCTTATTTAGCACCACGGTATGCCCAAGATGGAGATCCGGCGCGGTTGGGTCCAGGCCGAGTTTAATTCGCAAGGGCTTGCCGCTTTGTTCGCTGCGAGCCAATTTCTGTGCGAATTCGGATTCGATAAGCAGCTCGTCAACGCCACGCTTAGACGTTGCCAGCGCGTGCTGTACTGCATCGGAGAGTGGCAGAATTGTCGTTGGTTTTTTACTTGATTGTGTAGAAGTCATGGTTTAATCTATTTTGCTTATAATAAAGTTAACGTAAGTCAACTTATTTTGTAACACCACTAGTCGAATTCGATTTATGAATCCATAATCGACGTTTTATTTTATTCGGTTTGTAATCCGCTTGTCATAATCACATGATTATGTTGTTCCGCCAGTTTCAAATCAGGCGTAGAGCAGAAGGGTTTGCAATGTATATCTTTCGATAAAAACAGTCAATTTTAACTTATTGCATGCGTCCAACAGATAAATTCAGTCGTTTAGCTTCTGGCAGCAGCTTGTTGTTAGGAAGCACGCGCACCTCGCGCATTATTTCGCTCTCCGCTTTATTCTTTGCTGTATGCGCTTTTGGCGCCGTCGGAGTCGCCCCATTAGCGCCAGATGCAGCCGATTTACCAGTTAAAACCATCACCCAAGAGCTCAATCTTCCTAGCCTTGACGAACAAGTTGCTGCATTGCAAACCAATGAACAGCATTTTGTCCGGGAAGAAAAAGTTTTGCGTGGCGATACCTTGGGCGCGTTGATGTTGCGTCTAGGTATAGATGATAACGAAGCGAGCAATTTCATTAAGACTGATGCAACAGCCCGTAGTGTGTTGCAGGTAAAGGCCGGTAAGTCCATCCGTGCCCAGACAAATGACGTCGGCGAACTAGAGTGGTTACAGGCAGGTTTACAAGAATCTGGCGACAAGCCTGGTAAATCGATTATTGTTACACGTGATGCTGCCGGCAAGCTCAGCGCGGTTGAAGCGGTCGCCAAGCTGGAGCGCCGTGTCGAGATGCGCTCGGGCGAGATACGCTCATCGCTATTTGCGGCGACCGATGATGCGCAGATTCCAGACAATGTTGCGACGCAGATCGTCAGCATGTTCGAGACTAATATTGATTTTCGTCACTTGCAACGCGGCGATCACTTCAACGTAGTGTACGAAACTTTTTGGCAAAATGGCGAATTCGTGAATACTGGCCGCGTCTTAGCCGGTGAGTTCAGTAATTCCGGTAAGTTATTTCAATCGGTGTGGTTTGATGAAGTCGCTGGCAATGGCGGCTATTACAGCTTTGATGGTAAGTCATTAAAGCGCGCCTTCCTGAAATCACCGTTAGAATTCACTCGCGTCTCCTCTGGTTTTTCTATGCGTGTCCACCCAATTTCTGGGCAGTGGAAGCGCCATACCGGGGTTGATTTTGCCGCAGTGACTGGTACGCCGATTCGTGCCACCAGCGATGGCGTGATCGATCATGTCGGACCTTCAGGCGGATATGGCAATCTGGTGATCGTTAAGCACTGGGCAAATTACACTACCGCCTATGCGCACATGAGCCGTTTCGCCAATGGTATTCACAAGGGTAGTAAAGTGAGCCAAGGTGAAGTAATTGGGTATGTCGGTACCACTGGCTGGTCAACTGGACCACATTTACATTATGAATTCCGCGTTGGCAATGAGCCACGCGATCCGTCTTCCATCAGTGTTGCTGCCGCTGCGCCATTGTCACCAAACGAAGTTTCGCGTTTTAAAAATGTCGCTGCCGATATGTCTCATCGCTTTACACTCTTGCGCCCTGAACGTCAGGCCGATGTGTTAAAAGTCGCTTCGAAATAAGTGCAGTAAAACTATTCAGGCCGAACTCTGTTCGGCCTTTTTTATTGGATCTCTATGAATAGCACAAATAATTCCGTCTACATAGGGTTGATGTCCGGCACCAGTCTTGACGGCGTCGATGGCGTGCTGGTGAAATTGCCAGAAGATGGGGCTGCGATGCAGATACTAGCGAGTGCCTATCATCCATTTTCTGATGCGATGCGAGATGGGGCAATGGTCTTGCAGCAAGCCGGTGAAAATGAAATTCACAAAGAAGCACTGCTGGCAAATCAACTGGCGTCTACTTATGCAGATTGTGTGTCAAGTTTAATGAAACAAGCGCCAAACGTTTCAGTGCGAGCAATCGGTGTGCACGGCCAAACGATACGTCATCGTCCAGAGTTGGGCTATACGCGGCAAACAAACAACCCTGCATTGCTCGCTGAGTTGTGCGGTATTGATGTGGTCGCAGATTTACGAAGTCGTGATGTCGCCGCTGGTGGGCAGGGCGCGCCACTTGTGCCAGCCTTCCATCGAGCCGTGTTTGGTGCCACGGGCACGTGCAGAGTCGTTGTCAATATTGGTGGCATCAGCAACATCAGCATCTTGCATGCGGATGGCCGTACGACCGGTTTTGATACAGGTCCGGGCAATGTATTGATGGATGCCTGGATAGCGCAACATCAAGGCAAAGCCTATGATGAAAACGGCGCTTGGGCACAACAGGGAAAAGTACAGGCGGATTTGCTGGCGACACTTGCCAACGACGCGTATTTGCGTCTGGCACCACCTAAAAGTACCGGCCGCGATCTGTTTCGCCCGGAATGGTTAAGCGAAAAACTTGCAGCCTTTGCTCATCTTTCGCCAGTCGATGTGCAGGCAACGCTATGCGCATTTACCGCATCGACTTTGACCGATGCGATTTCTGAATATGCGAGCGATGCCAGTGCGGTTTATGTCTGTGGCGGCGGTGCGTTCAATGACACGCTGATGCAGAATCTACAGGCTGAACTACGTCAGCGCGCTTACCCGGCCAGTGTGGCCAGCACGGCGCAATTAGGTGTTGCGCCAAATCATGTTGAGGCTCTGGCCTTCGCCTGGTTAGCCCAGAGATTTACTCTGCGCCTACCCGGCAATTTACCTGACGTCACCGGTGCCAAAGGCTTGCGCATACTCGGCGCGCTGTATCCTGCCTGATTCTTAAAATGCGCTTACAATCTGCATTCAATTTTTTGATATGCAGGAATTTGTATGGCCCATCTCATTTACGTCGCCGACCCCATGTGCTCATGGTGTTATGGTTTTGGCCCTGAATTAAAGGGCTTGTTGGATACCTTGCCAGATGCGCGTCTCGACATCGTTGTCGGTGGTTTACGCGCATTCAATAATGAAGTCATGGACGCAGAAAAAAGGACTATTATTTTAAGCCATTGGAAACACGTGGAAGAGGCCAGCGGTTTGCCATTCACGCGCAACGGCATGTCACAAACCGGTTTTATCTACGATACTGAACCAGCCTGCCGTACCGTCGTTGCGGCGCGCACGCTGGCTGACGACTTGCCGTCAAGCGCGATACTCGATGTGTTCCAAGCGATTCAACATGCCTTTTATGCCGAAGGCAAAGACGTCACCGATTTGCATTTACTGGCCGAAATAGGCGCTGTCGCTTTGAACAAAGCGGCAGACACCGACAGCTTTGACGTAGAGAGTTTTTATGAAACCTTGACTGCTCCGATGACTGTGGCGGAAGCGCGGCAAGATTTTGTCCAGACCCAGAGTTGGGGCATTAATGGTTTTCCGGCATTGCTGTTGGCGCATGACGATTCCTTGCATATGATCGCCAACGGTTATACTAAAACGGCGAACTTAATTGCAGCGCTGAATGCAGTACAAGCGGCAGCGCAAGCTAACGAGAATTAAAAAAGGCATTTTGCCTATGCGACTTGCTTTAGTGATTTGATAAATTCTTTTTAAATCTAGCCAGAAAATAATTTCTCCGTTAATATTAAAGTCGAAGCAACAGCTTCAACGTCGCTCGGACGGTTCCGGGCGCTTACGTACACTATCATGACAAAAACACTTACTCCGCCGGGTCGGGGTGCGTCGCTTCCAGCTACTGCATCGTCGAACGCATCACAAACACCAACTCGTTACACCTTTTCCCGCATCAATCGTCTACCTCCTTACGTCTTCAATATTACTGCCGAATTAAAAATGGCTGCGCGCCGTCGTGGTGAAGACATTATTGATATGTCGATGGGCAATCCCGATGGCGCGACACCGCCACATATCGTCGCCAAATTAGTCGAAGCGGCGCAACGCCCTGACACCCATGGTTATTCGGCGTCTAAAGGAATCCCACGTTTGCGCCGGGCGATTACGCATTGGTACAAATCGCGTTATGACGTGAGTTTTGATCCCGATTCAGAAGCTATCGTCACCATCGGTTCCAAAGAAGGTCTGGCGCATCTGATGCTGGCGACGCTGGATAAGGGCGATACCGTGCTGGTACCCAATCCTAGTTACCCGATCCACATTTATGGCGCGGTGATAGCCGGGGCGGATATACGCTCGATACAGATGAGCCCCGGGGTGGATTTTTTTTCTGAGCTGGAACGCGCCATACGCGAGAGTTATCCTAAACCAAAGATGATGATTTTCGGCTTTCCGTCCAACCCGACTGCGCAATGTGTCGAGCTGGAATTTTTTGAGCGCGTCATCAAGCTCGCTAAGGAACACAATATTTTAGTGGTGCATGATCTGGCGTATGCTGACATCGTTTTCGATGGCTGGAAAGCGCCGTCTATCATGCAGGTCGAAGGCGCGCGTGACGTTGCGGTAGAGTTTTTTACGCTCTCCAAAAGCTACAATATGGCGGGCTGGCGCATCGGTTTTATGGTTGGGAATAAAGAACTGGTCGCTGCACTGGCGCGGATTAAAAGCTATCATGACTATGGCAGTTTCACTCCGGTGCAAGTGGCGGCGATAGCCGCGCTGGAAGGCGACCAGACTTGCGTACAGGAGATTTGCGCCAAGTATCAACGGCGTCGAGACGTGATGGTCAAAGGCTTGCATGAGATGGGCTGGATGGTAGAAATTCCAAAAGCCTCAATGTATATCTGGGCGCGTATTCCTGAGTCCTACCGGCATCTTGGCTCGCTGGAATTTGCCAAACTACTGTTGGAAAAAGCCAAGTTATGTATCTCGCCAGGCATAGGATTTGGTGACTATGGTAACGAGTACGTGCGCTTCGCCCTGATAGAAAACGAAGCTCGTAGCCGTCAAGCCTTGCGTGGTTTGAAGACTATGTTCAAAGATGAGTTGCTGCAGAAACCAGAATAGAATTAAGTTGAGTTGATGGAAATTAATTCGAGCAGCGGATAAGACAAATAAATCAGGGCCTAGGCAGCGTCATTCCTGCGAAGGCAGGAATCCAGAATTGACACTCCAGCAGGTAAATTCTGGATGCCGGTTTAAGTCCGGCATGACGGCAATGGATATTTTTGCAGATAAAGTTTAATTTTTTTGAATAGTAAAAAATGAGTCAATACTGGAGCAAAGTTGTTCACGGGCTCACCCCGTATGTACCGGGTGAGCAGCCAAAACTGAACGATATGATTAAGTTGAATACCAACGAAAATCCTTATCCGCCGTCGCCCAAAGTGTTGGCCGCGATACAGGCTGCGGCATCGGGGGATTTACGTTTGTATCCTGATCCAAATGCCGACCAGTTGAAGCAGGCGATTGCCGATTATTATTATGTGGCACCGTCACAAGTATTCCTTGGAAACAGTTCAGACGAAGTGCTGGCGCATACGTTTTTGGCATTGTTGAAACACGAGAAACCTATATTGTTTCCGGATATTACTTACAGTTTTTATCCTGTGTATTGCGGCTTGTATGAAATCGCCTCACGCCAGATACCATTGCGGGAAGATTTTAGTCTCGATACTGATGATTATCTGGTGCCAAACGGAGGCATTATTTTCCCCAATCCGAATGCGCCTACCGGACGATTATTGGTATTAGATGAAATAGAACGTTTACTTATCGGTACCCCGGATTCAGTAGTTGTGGTGGATGAAGCCTATGTTGATTTTGGCGGTGTTTCAGCGATAGCACTGGTGAATAAATATGCCAATTTACTGGTCATTCAAACATTGTCAAAAGCCCGCTCTCTCGCGGGCTTGCGCGTGGGTCTGGCGATTGGCCATCCTGATTTGATCGCGGCATTAGAACGAGTTAAAAATAGTTTTAATTCTTACCCGCTAGATCGACTCGCGATTGCTGGCGCCAGCGCCGCTTTTGCCGATACCGAATATTTTAGGCAAACCTGTGCAGCGGTGATGGCCACACGGTCGGTGCTAGTCAATGATCTCGAACAAATGGGTTTTGAAGTAGTACCGTCCAGTGCCAATTTTGTCTTGATAAAACACCTGAAGCACGACGCACGCCAATTACAGGCATACTTGCGCAGCAAGGCGATTATCGTCCGGCATTTTAATCAAGCGCGTATAGCTCAGCATTTGCGCGTGACGATTGGTACCGACGATCAATGTCGACAATTAGTGCATGCGCTAAACAGTTTTCTGACAGCAGACCCCCCAAATAGCTGAACAACATTTTTCATTGAAATTACCCAACATCATGCAAACTCCTAGCCTACAAATCGCCCCGCAAGGCCCAACATTTTCTCGTATCGTACTTGGTCTGTGGCGCATGTCAGATTGGGCCATGACACCGCAACAGCGCCTGGCATTTTTGCAGCAAGCCTTGGAGTTGGGAATCAGCACCATCGATCAAGCGGATATTTATGGCGACTATCAAAGCGAGATCTTGCTCGGTGAAGCGCTGGCGCTGGCGCCGCAATTACGCCAGCGCTTGCAGGTAGTCACCAAGTGCGGCATCAAGTTGGTCTCCAAGGCGCGGCCATCGCATCAGATGCAACATTACGACACTAGCCGCGCGCACATCATTGCCTCGGCCGAGCAATCGCTGCGCAATATGCAAATTGAAACGATCGATGCATTGCTGATTCACCGGCCTGATCCTTTGATGGATGCAGATGAGATTGCAGAAGCCTTCCTGGCTTTGCAGCAAAGCGGCAAGGTCAGGCATTTTGGTGTGTCCAACTTTACGCCTTCTCAGTTTGAATTGCTCGCTTCACGTATCCCGCTCGTCACCAATCAGATTGAATTGTCCCTGTTGCAAATGGCGCCGTTACATGACGGAACATTGGATCTGTGCCAGCGCGAGCGCATCGCGCCGATGATATGGTCGGCCTTAGCAGGTGGGCGCTTGATGAGCGACGATGGCGAGCAGGCGCAGCGTGTACGCCTGGTGTTAACGCGCTTGGCGGCCGAACTCAATGTCGCAGTGTCGACTGTTTCACTCGCTTGGATATTGCAGCACCCATCCAAGCCTATGGTGTTGACCGGCTCGGGCAAAATTGCCTCGATACGTGAAGCGGTTGCAGCAACCGGGATCACCTTGAGTCGCGAGCAATGGTTTGCCTTATGGTGCGCTTCGGCAGGTAAAAACGTAGACTAAGTTCTCAGGGCTTATCTGATATTTTGTTAAACGAGTGTTAATTTATAAATATTTGCGGATATTCTCTTCTCATTTTTTTGTTTGATTGCGTATGAAGATTGCGAAGTAGTTAGCAGAAAATTGAATGTGATGCTTGTGATAATGGATCAATTAAGGAATACTTCGGATAATCCCTTTCTAAATTATTAGTGTTGTTATTGCCTTCGCCTTGCCGTGCTACAGCACTGTTTTCGGCTCGTCGCTTAGACACTAATGATTTAGAAAAGAAATAGGGTGATTTGGGTTTCTATCCGCTGTATGGTTCTTTAATTTAAATGCAACAAACGGGCTGAAAAGAGAAAAAAGTGGAAGATTCCAGCAAGTTCAAGGATTATTTTGCACACTTGAGTGAAATTAGTTGGAAGGGAAGACTGTACAAAAATTTTGTTTCCTCGCCAGTGTTATTTATTTGCGCAAGAAAATATGGGCGGCGTATTGTCGAAATCGGTTCGGGAACTGGTAGCGGTCTTCTTGGCAGATTTCCGAAGCAGGTTCGTGGTTTAGAAATCAATCCCATTTCGGTTAATTATTGTCGTTCAATCGGGTTATCAGCCGAACTGATCCAAGAAAATGAGGCGTTTCCAATTGCAACTGGCAGCGTAGATTGTTGCGTTTTGGACAATGTATTGGAGCACATCATTCATCCCAGAGAAACTCTGGATGAGTGCTATCGTATTACTCAACAAGGTGGTGGTTTGATCGTTGCCGTGCCAGGCATCAGAGGTTTTGAATGTGATCGCGACCACAAAATATTTTATGATGCAGAAGCATTAAAATCGCTCGACGAACGATGGATATTGCAAAGCATATTTTCACTGCCATTTTTATTTCAGAGCATAAAACTGTCACGTTCGGTTAAGCAGTATTGCTTAGTCGCGACATATAAAAAAGCCTAAGCGCGAATATACCGCTTATCAGTTGATCAGAATCGTTTAATTTTTGGTAGCGCAGCAAAAATTGGCGCAGTGTCTCAATTTAAACATGAAGAAAAATTTATAAAAAATGCAGCTTGTCCAGATGCTTTAATTGGAGAATACTTCGATGAACGTGATAGACGTTTTATTCCCTGGAAAAACTTGGAAATGGCATTTCCCTTGACGAATCATTTTTATTCGGGACGATCAAATGCAAAATCAGCGTAATCAGCGTAATCAACGGAAATTTAAAATATCGAGGACTATGCTATCGGGAGTTTTGTGCTTCGTCGGTGTTGATGCCTTCGCTCAAACAGCGGCCGCGAAAAATCAAGGCGCACCAATCGACGAGGGACAAATACAAGATGTCCTGGTAACTGCCCAACGTATCTCATCACTGGCATCGAAAACCCCGGTCGCGCTGACGACAATTACTGATGAGCAGTTGCATAGCGCCGGGATCGATAATCCGGCCAGTCTAGGCGCTCGTATTCCCAACGTACAAATCGATGGCGCCGCCAGCGGGATGCGCATCACCATCCGTGGTGTATCTAGCGCAGACACCACGGCCAAAGGTGATCCGTCCGCGGCCTTTATGCTCGATGGTATTTATATCGCCCGCCCGCAGAACCAAAATGTCAGCTTCTTTGACCTGGATCGGGTCGAGGTCTTGCGTGGTCCGCAAGGTACGCTGTACGGCCGCAACACCACCGCCGGCGTGGTCAACGTGATTGCGAATACGCCGGGCAAAATTCTGGAAGCTGCTGCCAGCGCGGAGCTGGGCAATTACGCCAGCCGTAAATTCAACGCGATGATCAATCTGCCGGTCAGCGATGCACTCACCCTAAGGGCTGCGTTGACGTCAAATAAACATGACAGTTACCTGATCAATGGCCAGGGTACCGGCTACACAATGGGCATGGATAGAGACGATGCTGCCGCGCGGCTGTCGGCAAAGCTGGCGTTGGGTAATTCGGCCACGTTATTGCTGCGCTACGATCACAGCAAAGTCAACGACAATACCGATAATATTGTTCCAGTCAGTAATTTTTATTCTGCTGACGCCAATGCCAACCCGGTATGGAACGATGCCAGTACCAGTTCGCGCCTGACCAATCGCTTTGTGCCATTCAATGCGCCGCTGCAAATAGGTTATAGCAAGGCGACGGCCTCAGGTAGCGGGCTGGAATTTAACTGGGATTTTGGGTTGCTGAATTTGAGTTATCTGGCTTCGCATCGCAACTTCGATCAAGCTCAGCATGTGAATTTCTACTATCAGATTCAGCCTACTGTTGCGATCGGCGTGCGGCAATTTTTCGATGGAAAATATTGGCAGGATTCGCACGAAATGCGTGTGGCAACCAAGGGCAATGGCCCGCTTAAGGCACAGGCAGGGATCTATTATTTTAAAGAAGATTCAGCCACCAATTCCACCTTCCTTGATCTGCAAATACTCGGACTGCCACCGTACTACGTGTTCCCGATGGGGCCGTCCATCGCAATCAACAAAGCGGTGTTCGGCCAGGCCACGTATAGCATCACAGATCGTGTGCGCGCCACGGCGGGTGTGCGCTTTTCTGAAGATGAAAAATCGCGCATAGGCGCCACCAATTTTCAGCAGGGACTGAGCTTTAATCCTGCCACCGACCTGAGTTTACTCAATGCGGCTTTTCTCACTACGCACAAGACTACCTGGCGCGTCGGGGCAGAATTTGATCTGGCACCCGAGTCCATGTTATTCGCGACGGTTTCTACCGGTTTCAAGGCGGGCGGGTTTAATGACGGTTGCATTGCGGGCTCAAGTTACAAGGGCATTAGCTGTCCGGCGCAAACCGCTGTGCCTGCCAGCGCCCTGTACTATCAGCCGGAAACCCTGACCTCCTACGAGGGCGGCGTCAAGACTAAATTCTGGGGCAATAAGGCCAGCCTGAATGCCAGCATGTTTTATTACGACTACAGTAATTTGCAACTCTCAGGCGTGGTCGTCATCAACGGCGCGCCGCGCTTCACCACCACTAATGCCGCAGTGGCAAAGGTGCAGGGTCTGGAAGTTGAAGGCCAGGTGATTGCTACATCCTCAGACCGGCTCAGCTATTCACTGGCGCTGCTCGATGCGCACTATGCGACTTATCTACCAGATGGCGCAACTTCGTGGGCCGACAAGAAGCTGGATCGCTCGCCAAGTTCTGTTGTCACGCTAGGTTACGAGCATACTTTTCAGCTGGCTGCGGCGCGGCTAAAGGCGAGTTTTTTCTCGCGTGCCAGTGGCGCTTACAAGATCAGTGTACCCAGCCAGTTGCGCCAATATCCGGTACCTTCCCGTACCCAGAGTGATCTCAGTCTGAGCTATCGTCCGGACGGTGCAAACTGGAATATTCAAGCACTGATTAAAAATCTTGAGAACAAGGTAGTGCCTATTGTCATCGATAGTGTCGGGCAGATGTTTGTCAGCGAACCGCGCAGCGTTGGCATGAAAGTAGATTTCCACTTTTAATGACAACTTAATGACAATTTCGACCTCAACAAAACATAAACGCACCATCAAACTCGGTGGCCGTAATGTTGTCACTTACGGTTTGCGTACGCAATTTTGGCAAGACATTTATTACTACGCCATGACTTCGTCATGGCCGGTATTTTTTGTCGCAATTGGTGTGCTTTTTATTTCTCTTAATCTGTTATTCGCCGCCTTTTTTATGATGGGTGACAAGGCGATTGGTAATATGTCGCCGAATAATTTTCTCGGTGCTTTTTTCTTTAGCGTAGAAACTTTAGCGACGGTGGGCTATGGCGACATGCATCCACAAACCATCTATGCGCACTTTGTTGCAACGGCAGAAATTTTCATTGGCATGTCGGGCCTGGCCTTAATCACCGGCGTGATGTTTGCCAGATTTTCCCGACCAAGATCGAGCATCGTTTTTGCTGATCACCCTGTCAGCCATCAGTCCGGTGAACATCGTATCTTGATGATACGCATGGCCAATGCCAGAATGAATATGATCAGCGAAGCCTCAGCCAAACTGCGTTTGATCCGCAATGAAAGTTCGCCCAGCCTAGGTAAATTTCGCAAGATTCACGATCTGCATTTAGAGCGCGAGCAACATCCGATGTTCGTTCTGGGCTGGAGCCTGATTCACATCATCGATAAAAATAGTCCGCTATTCGGAGCTACAACAGAATCGCTAAAAAACGTGAATGCCGCCTTGATTTTAAGTGTAGAAGGCGTCGATGAAACCACCAATCAGAATCAACGCGCAAGGCAATATTACCCTTGCGAGTTAATCCGCTGGAACCATCGCTATGTGGATATTTTTGATGAGAATTCTGAGCAGACCCAGCATATTCATTACTCCAGATTTCATCAATCGGAAGAAGTAAAAAATTCGTAGGCTGGGATGCAATCCCAGCGATTGTCAAACCACTTTACTACGCACATCAACGCAAACGATTTTTTAATAACGCCTGAGTCAGATTTTAGGATCTGGCTTACCGAGAAAAAACCGCAAGGCCAAGCGCTGTACCAAAGTGCCATATCGCGGTTAAAAAAACGATAGGGAAGAGCCGATGCCGTTTGAAAAAGGTCTTGGCGTGCGAGAGTTCTCTGACGCCTTCATCGCCGTGTTTGACACTGGCGATGAAGGCATCTATCTGCTCATGTGGCACCAAAGCGTAATCCGGCGCGACGCAAATCTGGCTTTTAATTTTCTATGGAAATTGGTATGCCGTGCCGAGTCCCTTGCCCGCGAGAAGGAACCAAAAAAAACTTCAACTTTAGGACTGGGTGCTCAAGGGCTGCTCAGGTTCTACATAAATACTGCCACCAAATTTCAATGCCGTATGTTCTCTGTTTGACTGGAAAAACGGATAGAACATTTGATGGTACCAGCGTTCTTCGCCAAACAATTGGTCGTCGATCAAACCTACTTTGGCCGGGTATTGGCGGGTGAAATGGGTAGTGCCGAATAGCATATCCCAGATGAAGAGCATATTGCCAAAATTGCCTTTGTAATGGCCGATGCCATCGTCATTGGTGATGGCGTGGTGCGCCCAATGGGTTGCTGGTGTCGAGATGGTGCGTTCCAGAACCCACATGACTGGGCGCAGGGCGGGTATTTTATAGAGTGGCTCATCCCAGCGCCATGCACGATGGGCACCCATGATGATGGTCAGTTTTGCGACGATGTACATGGCATACACCATTCCGCCAACGCCGAGATAGAGCAGGGCGCCGGAAAGCCAGAGGCCGGGCATCATCAAATAATAGAAAAAATTATTGCGGTAGGTGATACGTATGCTCATGTATTTTGCCGAATGATGGGCGCGATGCAAAGGCCAGAGCAAGCTCGAATGCGAGGCACGATGCCATAAATATTGCGTTAAATCGTCCAGCAACAGCAGCAGAATTACCATACCCCACCATGGCAAATTGGACAGGACACCACGATATCCGGGTGCTAGCCAGGCACCTAGTTTGGCAGTGCCTAGGATTGCGATTGGCTGGGAAATTGCCAGCAAACTCAAAAACATCAAGGCTTCGAGTTTTGTGTCATTGCTAGTGGCGTGTACAGTGTTTTTATAGCGCCGGCTGACATATTCCATGCAGGCAAAGCCGATGATAAGGCAGACAATTAAAAGATATTGGATGAGTGTGGCGGACATAAGGTGGTCTCCTTTATTATTTTTGAAGAGTAAATCCTAAAGCGTATGCAGTCCAATGCAAAATATAGGTAGAATCAATGCGCCCAATGCATGAGCTGTGTAGAGTCAAAAAAGGAAGAGATACGATGGATCTGAAGCGTTTAAAACATCTGATTGCCTTAGCCGACGAGCGCAATTTTGTCCGTGCCGCCGAGCGCGTGCACCTGTCTCAACCTGCCTTTAGCCGCAGTATTCAGGCAGTGGAAGCGGAATTGGAGATCCGCCTGTTTGATCGTGGCAGTATGGAAATAACACCTACCCCAGCAGGAAGTTTTGTTATCGAGCGCGCCAGAAAATTGTTGTTTGAGAGCCGTTGTATGGAAAGAGACATCGGTCTGTATCGGAAAAATCAAATCGGCGATCTGGCATTTGGCGTCGGGCCTTTTCCTGCCGCGACTTTATTACCCACATTGATGCCAGAACTGCGCCAGCAATTTAATCGCGTACGGCTTCGGGTGGAGGTGAATAACTGGGTCTATCTGGCGGAGCATTTGCGCAATGAAGAACTGGATTTTTTTGTCGCGGATACGCGCGATCTGCCACCTGCGCCAGATCTTGAAGTTCGTCTGCTTGCCAGGCAGTTTGGTGGCTTTTATGTGAGAAGCGGACATCCCTTATTAAAAAAGAAAACCGCGCATGTGTCAGACTTGATACTTTTTGGCATTGCGACAGTACGATTGCCGCAATTAATTCGCACAGTATTGACAAAAATTTTATCGCTTGAAGAAGGTGGATTGCTGCCGTTTGCCTTGGAGTGTGACGATGTACAGACACTGAAACGAACTGCAATCGGCTCAGATACTGTGTTGGCTATTGTGCATGCTGCGGTAGTGAGTGAAGTGGCGGCAGGAGATTTGCATCCGCTCAATTTTCCGGACATTCCACCTTTATATTCCGAAATGGGGATAGTCTCACTACGCGGACGCAGCCATTCACCTGTTGCACATTTTGTGATTGAACGATTGCGCGTACTTGCTGCAGCGGCTGCCGAAATTGTTTAGCGCACTATTTTTTATGACGACGATTTGAGATTAATTGTTGATCAAGAGCGATAATAAAAATACACCCATCAACGCACTATAGACAAAGGAAAATCCGGCAAGCCTTGCGGTACGATGGTGACCGGTGATTGTGCGCCTTTGGTGAGTTCCTTGACTCTTTCTGAGGTGTACAGATCGAGCATTTTGTGGGTGACCCGACCTGAGTGCGCGTTGTCTGCTTTGCCGCCCAGGCCTTCTATCAGCGACATGGTGAAGACGCCGTTGTGCCAGGCTGATGATTCCTGGGCAAACTGTCGGCCGGTAGCGGCGGCAAAAACGATGACGCCGTTTTCTGCACTGGTCAGTTCATTGATCACTGCCGTAATGTCGTTGGGGATGGCGCGCCGCCCGGTGCCTAACACATTGCCGGCGTGGCAGGTGTCGACAAAAAACAGCGCTTTGCCGGGCAGGGTGGACAGAGTGTTTTTGATCTCGGTAAAGATCACGCCGGTGCGCTTGAGTTTGTCGACGTCTATGTCTTGCGGTAAGTAATAAAACACGCCGTCGCTGTCATTTACGCCATGCCCTGCGAGGTAAACCATGCCGACATCGCGGTTGGTCATTTCTCGGCGTATCCATTCCAGCCCGTCTAAAACATCATCACGTTTGGCATGCTCGTCGGTAAGAAGTTTGATGACTACTTTGCGGTACAGCCCGTCTTGTTGCTTCTTCAGTGAGGTGGCAAAATCACTGGCGTCCTTGGCAGCAAAATCGAGCCGGATCGACGCGTTGTTATATTTGCTGACGCCGACCGCCAGCACGTACAAAGCCGGGCGCGTGTCTGGTTCGCCTGAGGTTGTTTTGATAGAAGCGGTTTTGACAGAAGTGGTTTTGCCAGATGGGCTTGCTGCGGCAATATTTATTTTTCCGTCTTGATCCGAACCGGTCCAGCGTAGCCTGAGTACTGCCGGGGTAGAAAAGCCAAACTGGTTTTCGGCAAACACCATTAATTCGGCGTCTTGTGCCGGCAATGTAATGCGTAGCTGATGTTGTGCCTCGCCAGCTTCTATCGCGCTGGCTACCGGAATGCTGCGGCTTTCTGGGATGTCGACGATTTGCCCGTTCACGCGCACCCGCAAACTGGTGATGGGTGCATCTGCTGACGCTCTTACCGAGATATTGATGTTGACTTCTCGGGTGGCGATACTGCCACCGTCAGTCGGCGACAATATGGTGACTACCGGCGGTAAATGTTGCTCTAGTTTTGCGACAGATTTTCTTACTGGTTCGGATTTTTGTACAAAGGATTTTGTATTCGCTTTCTCTTCTTTGGCATCGTTTCGCGACACTACGGTCTCGCTGTTTAACTTACCAGTTTGACGGAGCTGGTCGGCCGCCTGCAAGGCAGTTTCTCCATCCGTTTTTTCTAACACCAAGGCGATCACGTCGGGGCGAAAAAACGTAGTGCGCAAACGTGAGGCTGGATAAAAATCACCGGCCTGCTGAGCACCGCGATTGATGTGCCAGCCAACCAGGTCTTCGCCACCAACGCTGGCGGCGTAGTAGCCTAGCGGTGTCCACATGACCCAGCGTTTACCATCGACATGCGGTAAAAATGCCAGTTGTTCGACCCCGTCTTTGCTGCGATACCAGCGTATCGTGCCATCGCTAAATCCAGCGACTAACCAGCGCCCGTCTTGCGATAAATTCACATGCCAGGTAGTGCCTGGCGCGCTGGTATGCCAGAGTTCTATGCCGCTGCGACTGAAATAGCGGATATAGAAATTGCTCCCCAAAGCGAAGTTGGTTTTGTTGGCGCTGATCGCTGCAGACATCGCCATTTCGTTAGTCTCCAGACGCAAACTGCGTTGATTTAACATGGGCCTTGCGCTTTCAAACCAGCGCTCCAGGTTGATGCCTTTGGCGCTGGTTTCGGCGGCAGTCCATTTGGCTGCGCTGACGTTGAATGCCATGCTGCTCAGATCGAAACTGGCGGCTTCAGGTTTGCCTTGCGCATAGGTAAAGCCAACGCCGTTGCCATTGCGCGCTAATGTGAAGGCGCTGTCGTGGCCGCGGTAATCGGCCAGGCCTGCATTGCTCAATTTTGCGACTTGGTTGTCACGGTCAACTACACCCCAGACTGGGTCGCTTGCTGCAAACAAAACGCGTCCGTCCGGCAAGTTGTGCAAACTGGTGATACTGTTGCCAGCGAGTGCGCTGTCGATAAAAGTGCCACGGCCAGCCTGCGCCCAGCGCCGCACTTCGTGCGTGGCTTCGGCGCGTTTCCATGAACCAGCTGCATATAATTGTTGGCCATCGGCAGACCACGAAAGCGCGCTTAAGTTATTTTTTCCGGTACTTGTTACACCGCTGAGATCAGGTGCATAGGCTAATTGCAAGTTGGCTGCTGTTAGCACCTGTACGGCTACCGTGTCGGAATAACTTAGCGCAATGCTGGATTGATCTGGCGAAAAAATTGCCGTATAGGGTTGGGTGCCACCGCTTGCACGTGCACTCTTGATTAAATTAAGCCCGGCCTCCGTCACTTCGTACAAACGGACCAATCCATCAAAACTAGTAGTCACTAGCCGCTTGCCGTTGGACGAAAAATCCGCGCCATATGACTCACCCAGATAGTCATTGTCGCCAAGGCCTTCATGACTGTGTTGCCAATGATCGATACTGCTAAATAATCGAACCCCGTTTTTGCCCCAGAGATTGATGACAAGCGCCTTACCATCGGGTGAAAACATCAGATGGGTAATAACATTGGGCAAGCCGGTGATGCGGTGTATAAGCTGGCCGGAAGCCCGCGAAAACAGATACACATCATTGGTTTTAGACCAGCCGCCAACAGCGACGACCTGGCTATCTGGCGTTATCGCCGCGGCGTACAGGCTGCCTTCGCTGCCAGCACCAATTGGCGGGCGCAGCACGCGTAACAGGCGACCCGACGGCAGGTCCCAGATCCGTGCAGTTTTGTCTTCCGAAGCAGTGACGATGATTTTGCCAGCGGCATCGGCACTGATCGCCCGGATCGGCGCAGTGTGGGCGCCAGATTCTATACGTAAAATAGGAGTGCTTGAATATTCATCGGCACACGCAGGGTGTAAAAAAAATACCAGAAATGTTGCGAGGTAAATTTTAGAAAAGGCAGAAACAATTTTCATCATTGTTAAAAACCTTTTTCTTCAAGAAGGTTTACCTCGTATTCAACAAGCGGTAGGTTTGAATTCGACACGCCTGTCCAGCGCGTCAGACTGATCGTCTTTGCCGGTGCCTATCATCGGTTTTTTAGAGCCAACTCCCAAGGTTGTCAAACGCTGCTTCAGAGTTTTAACTTCAGTTTCCATTCTTTGTTTAACGAATTC
>JANYFV010000598.1 GCA_025359635.1 Undibacterium sp.
CCAGTCTGGCACGCATGAATCCTTTTGGTCGTATTGCGCTGTGCGGCATGATTGCCGGTTACGATGGCGAACCGTTAGCGATCAAAAATACCCGTGTCTTGCTCACTATGCGCTTGACTATGCGTGGTTTTATTGTTTCTGAGCATATCGATTTATGGCCACAGGGCTTGAAAGAACTAGGCATGTTGGTGGCGACCGGTAAGCTCAAATTTCGTGAGTCTATTGCGCCCAATCTGACAACCGCGCCCGAGGCATTTATCGGCTTACTCAAAGGTAAAAATTTTGGCAAACAACTGGTGAAATTAATCACATGAAAAATTTTGAAAATAGAGTTGTCGTCATCACTGGCGGTGGCAGTGGATTTGGTCGCGAGTTTGCACTAATTGGCGCAAGATTTGGAATGAAAATTGTGCTGGCCGATGTGCAACAAGATGCGCTCGATAAAGTCAAAACGGAACTTGAAGAGCAAGGGGCGCAAGTCTTGGCCATGCGTTGCGATGTACGCCACGCGCATGAAGTGCAGGCTCTGGCTGATGCGACGATGCAGCGTTTTGGCGCCGTGCATCTGGTGTTTAATAATGCCGGGGTTGGTTCAGGTGGATTGATTTGGGAAAATACCCAAGCCGACTGGGAATGGGTGCTAGGTGTTAATCTTTGGGGCGTGATTCATGGCGTGCGTATTTTCACTAATCTGATGTTGGAATGCGCAAAAAAAGATTCTGAATATGAAGGACACATCGTCAATACGGCGTCGATGGCCGGCTTACTGAATGCGCCGACCATGGGCGTCTACAATGTCTCAAAACATGCCGTGGTTTCTTTAACGGAAACCCTGTTTCAAGACTTGCAGTTAGCACAGGCACCGATAGGCGCATCGGTATTATGCCCGTATTTCGTCCCGACAGGGATTAGCCAATCGCATCGCAATCGTCCTGACGATGTAGCTTCTGGCAAAGTCACAGCAAGTCAAAAAGCGGCGCAAGCGATGTCGGATAAGGCGGTGACATCTGGCAAAGTGACGGCATCTGAAGTTGCCGAAAACACCTTCCAGGCGATCCGTGATCAACAGTTCTATATTTTCTCGCATCCAACTGCTTTAGCGAATGTACAGGAGAGGATGGAAGATATTCTTGCAATGCGTAATCCTGGCGATCCATATAAAGCGACACCGCATATCCGCGATATGTTACGAGCCAAGATGAAAGCCGAATAAGAAAGAAATTTTCAATAAGGATAAAGCAATGAGTGCCAGCATCCGTGTCAACCAATTTGCTACACTAACTAACGGCACGCGCCTGCATTACGCAAGCGCGGGTAAGAAAGAAAATCCGTTGATCCTATTTGTTCACGGATTTCCTGAATTTTGGTATGAATGGTCGGCACAATTGCTTGAGTTTGGTGACAGTTATTTTGCGGTCGCGCCAGATTTGCGCGGCTTCAATCTTTCAGATATGCCGGTTGATATTTCTGCCTACAAAGCCAAATATATTGTTGAAGATCTGCGTTTGTTGATCACACATTTGGGCTATCAAAAAGCCGTCGTCGTAGCCCATGATTGGGGCGGTGCGATCTGTTGGAATCTGGCGATTGCTTTACCTGAGATAGTCGAAAAACTTATCATCATCAACTCGCCTCATCCCTACTTATTTGCACAAGCGCTGACGCAAGATCCTGCACAACAGGCGGCTAGTGAATACATGAATTGGTTGCGTAGAGAAGGATCAGAACTGGCTTTGGCTAAAAACGATTTTGCTTTGACAGAAGGTTTTTTTTCAGGACTGGGGCAAGCTGACGCCAGCTGGTTTGACGATGAGGCGCGCAAAAAATACCATGAATGCTGGTCGCGCGGGCTGTTAGGCGGGGTCAATTATTATCGAGCTTCGCCGCTATATCCTGCGACCGCGAATGACAAAGGCGCCGCTAAATTACATTTGAATAAAAACGATTTTATGGTGACGGTGCCGACGCGCGTTATCTGGGGCGAGATGGATAAGGCATTGCCCAAGACCTTGCTGGATGGGTTAGATACCTTAGTCGGGGATCTGCAAGTGGTGCGTGTCCCTAACGGTTCGCATTGGATTATTCATGAGCAAGCAAACAAAATAACTGCACTTATCCATCAGTTTTTAAAGGATTAATGTGGCACGTTCTGACTTTGTTTTTTTTCATTCTTTGCGCGTGCGCTGGTCAGAAGTTGATCTGCAGGCGATCGTGTTTAATGGCCACTACTTCACTTATTTTGACGTAGGATTTACCGAATATTGGCGAGCAACAGAATTGCCTAATGTGTTACAACAAGCCAAAGAGGGGAAGGAGTTCTTTGCTCGAACAGCGAGCATAGAATATTTCGCCTCAGCGCGATTTGATGATGTGATTGATATTGGTGTGCGATGCGCCAAATTAGGTAATTCATCGATGCAATTTATTCTGGAAATATACCTTGAAGGACAGCATCTTGTTAGTGGCGAAATAACTTACGTCTATGTCGATACCAGCAAACGCAAGGGTATCGCCATACCCACTGCGTGGCGTGAAATAATTAAATCTCTTGAAAAAATTAAGCCAAGTGAATAGACTTATCGGCTGACGACATTTAGTCTATAAAGTAAATTATTAAAATGAATACGACGATAAGCAACAAAAATATCAAACTAGGCGACTGGACAACATTGCAAAAAGACGCACAGGCGATCCGTTATGCAGTCTTTGTTGAGGAACAAAAAATTCCTGCTGATCTTGAGTGGGATGCAATGGATGCACTGTGCCTGCACGCCGTTGCTTACGATGATAATAATCAGGCGATTGGTACCGGCCGATTGCTGCCAGATGGCCACATTGGTCGCATGGCAGTCATGGAATCGGCGCGAGGCACAGGCATAGGTGCGGCAATTTTATTGTTATTGATGGAACACGCCAAGCAACGCGGTCAGATGGCGGTGCAACTCAACGCACAAGTCAGCGCAGAGCCATTTTATCAACGCGAAGGTTTTACGCGCGAAGGTGAATTATTTGATGAAGCCGGTATTCCTCACGTACACATGACACACAATTTTTAAGATTGCGCCCTAGACGGTTTGATCAAAACCGTTTCCAGGATATTTTTCCTTCCCCACGCATTTTTAATCGTTCTATAGCAGCTTCCAACGCCTGTTGTGAAAGCTGCTTTTTTTTGCATGCTCAGTACATTTTCGACCGCTAGTTCGTGAGACTAGCGCCAAAAAGAGCTAAATAAATTTTCCCATAATATTTATTGCCATGTGGAAATATTGTTCTATACTGAGTAAGAGACTAGCCATTTCTCAACATGGTAATCAGACGATATTATGCATAAAACAGTTGATTGACTTTTATTTATTGCAGGAAAATCATGCCGCAAATAGCATATAAAAAACAGGTAATTGCTCCACTTCCTGTTCGGTCTGAGTTAGAAGAGCAGTTCGGTCGGTTTGTAGCCAAGACTCAGAGTAAGGGCAGCGATCTCACCTGGCATCACGGTGAAGACTGTGCCTTAGCTAGACAGCGCTTATTGCAGCAACGGCCCGCAACTTTGTGGTTAACAGGATTAAGCGGTGCCGGAAAATCAACAATTGCGTTCGCACTTGAAAAAATATTATTAGAACGTGGCCATTGTTGTTTTGTACTCGATGGCGATAATCTACGCCATCATCTCAATAGCGATTTGGGTTTTTTACCTGACGATAGAAGGGAAAATATTCGTCGTGCGGCTGAAGTTGCACATCTCATGAATGAAGCCGGATTAATTTCTATCATCGCTTTTATTTCGCCATTTGAGAATGATCGAGCGATGGCGCGCGAGATTATCCAGTCGCATCGTTTTATTGAAGTTCACGTGAATACCTCAAAAGCAATTTGCGAAGCGCGCGACACCAAGGGCTTGTATGCCCGTGCGCGCAGAGGTGAAATAAGTGAATTTACTGGCATCTCGTCTCCGTATGAGAAGCCAACCGAACCACATGTAAAAATTGATACCGAATTGTTGTCGATAGACGGCGCTGCAAGCATGCTGCACGACTATTTAGTCGCCAACAAATTTATTAAATAGCGTGCCTTATGGTTCAAAAAGACGTGTCAGTTCAAAAAAACAGTAACATCGCTTATGACGTGTTTAACGGTGATGCTGATGGCATCTGCGCGCTGCATCAGTTGCGTCTTGCGCATCCACTGCAGGCAACTCTGGTCACCGGGGTAAAGCGTGATATTCAGCTCTTGCAAAATTTTCAATCCAATGCGGGTGATCAAATCACCGTGTTGGATATTTCACTCGATTCCAATATCGATGCTCTAAAACAGCATTTGTCTGGCGGCGCTGTCGTGTCCTATTTTGATCATCACACTGCTGATTTGGCTTTTGTGCATCCCAGATTAACTTTGCACTGGGATGATGCGGTAGATGCCTGTACCAGCATCTTGGTGAATCGCCATTTACAAGGAAAATTTGTGATTTGGGCCAATGTTGCTGCATTTGGTGACAATCTAATTTCAACCGCTTATGCCATGGCAAAGAACCTAGGCTTAAGTCTAGATCAAGCGCAACAATTATATACATTGGGTAGCTTATTAAATTACAACGCCTATGGCGAACAGGTCGATGACCTAACGATTTCACCTGCGGTTTTGTATCAAGATCTGCATCAATATCAAGATCCATTTGATTTTATTGCGCATGCCTCAAATTATTCTTTGTTGAGTGATTCTTACAATGAAGACATGGCAATGTTAGATGAAATACGTCCGACCTGTGAACAAAAGTATGCGGCTATTTATGTTTTGCCTAGTCATTCATGGGCACGCCGTATTTCGGGCTTACTCGCAAATAAATTGAAAGATCAATCCAAAGATAAATCCTTCGCCGTATTAACCCAAAAGCCTGACGGCAGTTATGTCGTCAGCGTGCGAACCGCAGACCCCCAAAATAAATCAGCCAGCGGATTTTGCGCCGCCTTCCCTAGTGGCGGTGGTCGACAAGCTGCGGCTGGAATTAATAGCCTGCCAGTCGAAGAGTTGGCGCAATTTTCTAAAATGTTTTTTACTTATTTTTAACGCTGTCTAATTGAAGCTTAATGTTTTAATCGTGCAATAGGAGAAAGAAATGAATTTTCCGCATACTGACAAAAACCTTCAAGTAGCGCCGGTCAGCTCAACTCGGCCTCGACCGGTTTTGATGATTCCTTTGCGTCGCTGCGGTAGTCACGCGTTACGCTTACGCTTGAATAATAGTCAGGAATTTTTTTCACCTTATCCATTGCATATCATCGACTTTATGCCACTAGTACCGCGCTATGGCGATCTCTCCAATGATGATGCGTATTTCCGTTTAGTAGTCGATATCGTTGGTCTGCAATCGGCAAGCATGGTGAAGTGGAAAGACATCGTTTTTGATCCGGTTGAGATTTTTGAATCGATCAAAGATCAAAAGCGCAGCGTGCATAAAATTCTATGGGAGTTATTATTGCGAGCAGGTGAGCAGCATCATACAACCGTAGTAATGGATAAATCACTCGACAGCGTTCGTTATGCTGAAGAGCTGTTTGATCTATTCCCCGATATGCTTTTACTCAATGTCGTACGTGACCCAAGGGCGCAAGTCGCATCGATGAATCGCGCTATCATTCATGACTATGACTCCACTTTGAATGCCCTCACGTGGCTAGACGCACATCAAATAGCGTGCTCTTTGATTGCGCGTTATCCAGATAAAGTGTTGACGATACGTTTCGAAGATTTTTTAAGTAATCAAGAAGCAGTGTTGAAAAAAATATGTCAATTTTTCGGCATCGCGTTTTTGCCAGAAATGCTCGACATTAGTCTATCAAACGAGGCGAAAAAAATATCTCAAATGTCTGCACTTTGGGAAAGCAATTGTTTTCCGCCTGTCATGGCGAATAAAGATAAATTCAAACAGCAGCTAAGCGTGACAGAAATTGAAGTGATAGAAACCTTGACCAAAGAAATGATGCAGCTTTATGGTTATGAACTAATGACCGCAGCCAACGCAGACATCCCAAATCAAAGCCTGATACAAGCACGCGAAAGCTCAATAGTAGCGAGAGCAAAAGCCTGGGAAACCTTACGGGTAAATAATTTTAAAGACTATATCTTGCGGCGGTTTCGCGCGGATTATCTGGCTGGATTAAATGATCGATTACCGCAACTACAGGCGCATCTTAAAAGAGCTTAATATAGTTGCTTAGTTAAAATAGCTAGTCAGGATTGACCGATACGTCTTTTGGGCTTTCCAGGGTTGCCTGTGCGATCCGGTTGCGTCCCTGTTCTTTAGCCGAGTACAACATCTCATCAGCGCGGCGCATGAGTTCAATCACATTGTCACCTGATTGAGGATTTGTGCTCGCCACACCTATCGATACGGAAATGATAGGCGCGACAGGTGAATCGGCATGAGGTATCGCGGTACGGGTAATGGCATCGATCAGATTTTGCGCCAATTTGGCACTGCCAGCAGTGTCGGTATTGGGGAGTAAGCAAACGAATTCTTCGCCACCGTAGCGTACGATCACATCGCCTGCACGTTTTAATTCACCCTCTAATCTCTCGCCGACGAGTTGCAGACAACGGTCGCCATGATCGTGACCATAATAGTCGTTGTAGCGCTTGAAGTGATCGATATCAATGAATAATATGGAAAACGCCTGACGGGCGCGGATGGTACGTTGCCATTCTATTGGCAGTTGCTGGTCGAAATACCGGCGGTTCGGTAAACCTGTCAAGGCATCGTGCGTAGACAACTCTGTAACACTTTCTAATTGACGCAACTGTCGTAAGGAATAAATAAATAACAGGGCAATAATGAGATAAGCCGTCAGGCCGAACATTCCAAAGATAACGGCGTTGTGCTGCCATTGCGTTAAGACCAAATCTTCTGGTTCGGTAACCACAGCCATCAATGGGAATTGATCTCCCAGGCTAAACCCCATGATACGGGCACGTGTATCATAGGGACTGCGCGATGCCAATCTATTGCCATGTCCTTGTTCCCACATTTGCTGAAATGCTTTGGATTTTCCCACATCTATTTTGGAATAACCTTCCTCAAACGGATAGCGAAACAATAGCTTCCCGTCGTTGCGTACCAGCGTAATCGAGCTGTCCGGAATGAGATTGAGGCGCTGATAGAGTTGGTTGAAATACTTCACCCGTAGAGAAATTCCTAGCGTTCCCGCAAATTTTCCAGCCTTGTCTTCCAGTCGTATGGTTTGAAAAATCACGGCCTCGCCGCTGACACGCGAGATAGAGAGCGGACTAATATACGCGTCGCCCTTCTTATTTTCTTTGTGATACAAGAAATATTCCCTGTCATCCGCCATCACAGCCTTGCCCGGATACTCCACTGAGTTTGCGATGACCGCGCCGTCAGCATTGACCGCCCACAAAGCATGTAGAGGGAAACTATCAACCGTAGGGAACACGGTTAGATGGCGTTGAAAAATGTCGTAGAGTTTTTTCTCATCGATGTGTTGCACGCCGCCGGTGTTTTGAATTTCAATTTCGATGGATCTGAGTACACTTGCAGCTGTCCTGAAGGTGGATTCGGTATTGGCTGCTACTGCCACAGAAAGCGCTTCTAGCCGCGCACCTGCATCATTCAACGTACGGGTCCGGTCCAGCCAGGCATAGTACGCAAATGCTGCGATTAAAAAAACACCGATGAATATCCCAAGCACCAACATCAACAGGCGAACCCGTCTCATCTTAATGGTATTTAATGCGGAAAAATAGGCCATCTGGTGTCTTATATAAAACGCCTTTTGGCGCTTCGCGTATCTTAGATTATCTTAGTTAATCTCAGCTTACTTTATGGGGTTGAGCTGAGCGAGCTGAGCTGAAAAATAAAAACTCAGTCAAGAAGTTAAAGGCAACGATTTAATTAATGTGAGAATGTGTTGCGCAGAAGCTATTTTACCGGATACCTGAGGCGCTAACGCAGAAATAATCAATCCTGGAACAGTTTATTGATCGAAAGGAAACAGATTTGATGCGTTTCGCGCCGTTATGGCAATTTTTTTTAAGAAGGCACCAGTTCCATTGAGGTTAACTGGTGCCTGCTGGACTTAGGTGCTGTCGCGCATTTTAAACATTTGCACAACTTGAGTTAAGGCATCGGCCTGTTCTTGCATGGATGCCGCAGCCGCAGCGGCTTCTTCTACCAGGGCGGCGTTTTGTTGGGTGACGCCATCCATTTCCTTGATTGCCGTATTGACTTGCTCGATCCCTGCTGATTGCTCGTCGGATGCATTAGAAATATTCGCCATGATGCTGGTGACATGTTCTATGCTTTCAAGAATTTCTTTCATGGTATTGCCAGCCTGATCAACTAGCTGGGTGCCCAAATTTACACCTTCTACTGACTCAGTGATCAAGGTATTAATTTCCTTCGCTGCGCTGGCTGAGCGTTGCGCTAAATTGCGCACCTCAGAGGCAACCACAGCAAATCCACGCCCTTGCTCTCCGGCTCTGGCTGCTTCTACTGCCGCGTTTAGCGCGAGAATATTGGTTTGAAACGCGATGCCGTCGATGACGGAAATAATATCAACAATTTTTTGTGACGATGACTTTATGGTCCCCATAGTGTCGATTACTTTATTGACGACCATACCACCTCTGACCGCGACACTTGATGCAGAGGCAGCCATTTGATTCGCATTGCGGGCGTTTGATGAGTTGATCTTTACCGCTTCGGTGAGAGTCAGCATCGAAGCCGAGGTCTTTTCCAATGAGCTAGCCTGGCTTTGCGTACGCGAGGATAAATCCATATTGCCGTTGGCAATTTCCGTTGAAGAGCTTGCGATAGCGTCAGTACCCTTGCGTACTTCACGGATAATGTCACGCAGGCTATTGCGCATTGTGAAGATAGAGTACAGCAGGCTGTTACGATTTGTAGTGTCAAGATCAATGTGTACCGTTAAGTCGCCGGAGGCGATCGCACCCGTGATTTCTGCTGCGTATTGTGGTTCACAGCCCAATTGTTTAATCAAGCCTCTTGCGATAAAAATAACCAGACCGATAAGAATAAGCGCAAGTATCGATACACCGGCGAAAAGCTCGGCGCCGCGCTCGACAATGAGAGCATCTATGGTATCTATGTAAACACCTGAGCCTAAGACCCAGCCCCATGGGGTAAATAATTTAACGTAGGAGACTTTCGGGACAGGATTTTCGCTGCCAGGTTTTGACCACATGTAGAACACATAGCCGTCACCGCTTGCTTTTACCGTTTTGACCATTTCCACAAACAGGAATTTTCCATTGGCATCCTTGTTGCTAGAAAGATCCTGGCCGTCCAGTGCCGGTTTGATAGGATGCATGATCATTGCCGGTTGCAAATCGTTGATCCATACGTAATCACCATCACCATAACGCAGTGCCGCGATCGCCGTAATGGCCGCTTTTTTTGCATCGGGTTCAGTCATTTTTGATTCGGCGACAAGCTTTTGGTAATGTGCTACCAACGAGTGCGCCATTTCAACGGAATGTTTAATGCTTTCCTGACGCTCTTTAAGAATCAGGGATCGTTCTGAAGCCAGGAAAATGGCGGTGAGTACCAGCAATCCTAAAGTGGTGCTGAGAATTATTGCCCCTAATCGTTTGCCTATACTTAATTGATGAATCTGGGCTAAGCCTATCATGCAGATCTCCGAACAACGGTCTAAATGGCCGAAATAATAGTTAATGTAATTAAAATTTTTGTGCGAACAACTTCGGAGGCGCAAAGGGTTAAACAACGGATCTGAAGTATCGCACTACGCTAACATGCCGACAACCAGAATCGAAAAAATTACAACTCAAGTCATCATGCCGGACATGTTATTTTTCAAGGCGCTTAATATCAATAAAGGATCAATAAAGGCCTGGTTTTCGGGTCATGATTTTTCTTGAATTTTTGCAAAAGAAAACAGTTCACTCAACAGTGCATCAGGCTGTTCAGACATGATGGAGTGACCGCAGTTTTCGATAATTTTCACTTTGCTGCCGGCGATGGCCTTGCTGATTAAGGCACTCGCTTTTACCGGCGTCATCATGTCATTTTTTGCCAACACAAATAGAGTAGGGCATTGTACTTTAGCTGCGGCTTGTTCGCCATTGCTGTACGTGTTGCAGGCAGTGAAATCGGTGAAGAAAACTTTATCCGGATTGATTTTTGATATGCGTTGCATCAGGCGTTGGCTGCCACCCATCACGTAAAATCCTGGTCCCGGGCAAGATGGTTTTTGCGCGATGCTGGAGTGTTGCCAGATGTTGACCATGTCTATAGCTGTTTGTTCTTCATCTCTGGCAGCATTCAATAAAGTATCTGATACTTTCATCGGATACGCTGTGCCAATCAATGCGAGTTTATTCACCCTTGTAGCGGCAATTGAACAAACTTCCAGTGCAATCAGCGAGCCCATGCTGTGACCAAACAGCATGGCATTTTGGGCGCCTGCGGCATCCAAGACTGCGACGATCCAAGCTGCCATCAGCGCTACGCTTTTGAGTGCCTCGCCTTTGCTGCGGCCATGTCCTGGCAAATCAACTGCCAATACAGAAAAACCGTGATGGGCGAAATGGCGCGATTGCAGTGCCCAGACTGAGTGATCATTTTGCGCACCGTGGATAAAGACCACGGTCGGCAATGCCGGGTTGAAGGTCTTGCCGCCGGTATAGCAGTAAGCCTGATGTCCGTCGATATTAAATAGCATGTTATGCCCCCTTCTGAGCGGCTTTGAGACCACGTGCCAAGTCTTCCAGCAGATCATCTATGTCTTCTAAGCCTACTGATAAGCGCATGGTGCCTTCGGTGATGCCGGAGGCCGCCAATTGCTCGCTCGGTACCCGGAAGTGCGTGGTCGAAGCGGGGTGTATTACTAGGGATTTGGCGTCGCCGACATTGGCAAGATGGGAGAATATTTTTAAGGCTTCGACAAAGCGCTGCCCCGCTGCGCGGTCTCCTTTGAGGTTAAATGAGAAGACGGCACCGCAACCTTTTGGTCATAAAATTTTAGCCAATTCGTAATCAGGGTGCGTGTCTAGTTCTGGGTAGGAG
>JANYFV010000027.1 GCA_025359635.1 Undibacterium sp.
CAAGGTATCAGGCAAGCCGCCAACATTGTGGTGGCTCTTGATGGTATGACCCTTCTTGCCTTTACCAGCGCTTTCAATCACGTCCGGATAAATCGTCCCTTGTGCCAGCCATTTGGCATTGGTCAGTTTGGCAGATTCCACTTGAAAAACTTCGACAAATTCACGGCCAATAATCTTGCGCTTCGCTTCCGGATCACTGACACCGACCAGATGTCCCATAAACTGCTCTGTCGCATTCACATGGATAACTTTAACGCCCAGATTTTTACCGAACATATCCATCACCATCTTGCCTTCATCCAGACGCAGCAAGCCATGATCGACGAAAACACAAGTGAGTTGATCACCAATTGCACGATGGATTAAGGCAGCAGCAACGCTACTATCGACCCCGCCGGACAGGCCAAGAATGACTTCATCCGTGCCAACTTTTTCACGGATAGCGGCAACCGCTTCAGCGATATAGTCCGGCATATTCCAGTCAGACTTACAGCCACAAATCTCATGCACAAAGCGTCCTATGATCGCTTCACCCTGCAAAGTATGCGTTACCTCAGGATGGAACTGGATTCCATAGAAATGACGCTGCTCGTCTGCCATTGCAGCGATTGGGCAATTGTCGGTGGATGCCATCAATTTAAAACCAGCAGGCATCTCATTCACTTTATCGCCATGGCTCATCCACACTTTCAACATGCCATGACCTTCAGGCGTGACGAAATCATTAATGCCATTGAATAAAGCGGTATGCCCTCGAGCGCGCACTTCTGCATAACCAAATTCGCGAATCAAGCCATTCTCGACTTTTCCGCCAAGCTGCAAAGCCATCGTCTGCATGCCATAACATATACCCAATACTGGCACACCAGCATCAAATACGGCCTGTGGCGCTCTTGGTGTATCACCCTCGGTTGTGCTATTTGGCCCACCTGACAAAATAATGCCGGAGGCACCATAAGCGAGAATAAATTCATCGCTGACGTCGTAAGGATAAACCTCAGAGAACACACCAGCATCACGTACACGACGTGCGATTAATTGGGTGACTTGGGAACCAAAATCTAGGATAAGTATTTTTGAGTGCATAAATCAAATAATAATGTCAGGTTGCTCAGGTACTTCAGGCACTGCCTGAACAACACGGTTGTTTCCGGCGTTCTTCGCAGAAAGCAGGGCTTTTTCAGCATGAGTAATGAGTACTTCAGGTTCAATATCTGGGAAAGTATCGGTAGATATAATCCCAGCACTAATGGTTAACTCTACAGATCTTTCATCTATCGTATCGGGATGACTCATGACAGCTAATCGAATTCGTTCAGCGACTGCCGTTGCAACAAGATTGGAAGCGCCAGGCAACACCATCAAAAATATATCACTACCAAATCGACCTAATGCATCAAACGGTCTGATGCAAGAACGCAGGCGACTGACAATTTTAACTAACACCATATCGCTAGCCGCAATACCGTGTGCATCCCTGATGGCGCCAATTTGATCCAGGCTGGCAAACAGCAGAGACATAGGCTTTTCCGCTTTAATGCATCGATCCATCTCTATACGTAAAGACCGGATAATAGCCGTCTTATTCCATGTGCCTAAAATTGGATCAATTAAAGACTCACGCTTTAAATTACGATTTTGCTTAATTAATTCCAACTGCATTTTTTGCATGGAGCTCAAGATCAACTCACGCTCAACCATGACTGCCAAATCGGCCAATAACAATCTATGCTCATCACTAAATTTACGCGCTTGGTAATCAATCAGGTTCAGGCTACCGACAATATTTCTCGCCGAATCCATAATCGGATGGGTGGCATAAAAACGAATATTCGGATCACCCACCACCAATTTATGCGCTGCCAACTCGGCATCCAAGCCAGTGTCGCAGACCACCTTAATTTCGGCTGGAAATGACTGACTATCGCAAAACAGCGCTTCCAAACCAACAACAGAGTTCTCACCCCGATCAAATCTTGCAGATAAATTACCAAAACTGACGAGGCAATTTGCCACGTTAAAAAGATGAATACCGAGACGCTCAATTCTACCTATCCTGATTTCATACTTCTCGGATAGCGCGCCTTCAAAACCAGCATTCACCGGAAAAAGCGTAGAAGGATTTGAACGTTCTTGATAGGTAGTCATGCCACGCTCCGGTTCCTTAATAATTGACTAAGCAAATACTAGCCAAATTAATCCGCTCGGTAATTCGGTGCTTCCTTCGTAATTTGTACATCATGAACATGAGATTCACGCATACCAGCCGAGGTAATTTCCACGAATTCTGCCTTGGTATGGAGATCGTCGATGGAAGCACAACCGCAATAGCCCATGGAAGAACGAACACCACCGACCAGTTGGTACAAAATCGCCAACACGCTGCCTTTATAGGCGACACGCCCTTCAATTCCTTCTGGTACTAATTTATCTGCGTTATTCGATGCATCCTGGAAGTAACGATCTGCTGAACCATCAGCCATTGCACCCAAACTTCCCATGCCGCGATACGATTTATAGCTACGACCCTGGAACAAGATAACTTCGCCTGGGGCTTCTTCAGTACCCGCAAACATGCTACCCATCATCACTGTCGACGCACCAGCGGCTAATGCTTTAGAAACATCGCCAGAAAAACGAACTCCGCCATCTGCAATACATGGTACGCCAGTTCCCTTTAACGCATTCGCGACATTGGCAATGGCGGTAATTTGCGGAACACCGACACCAGCGACAATACGAGTCGTACAAATAGATCCAGGACCAATCCCAACCTTGACCGCATCTGCACCATGCTCCACCAACGCTAATGCGGCGGCGGCAGTAGCAATATTTCCACCAATGACTTCAATATGCGGATAATGCGTTTTAACCCATCTGACGCGATCCAATACACCTTTGGAGTGGCCGTGTGCGGTATCGACTACGATCACATCAACACCGGCTTTAGCCAATAAATCGATACGTTCATCGTTATCTGCACCCACACCAACCGCTGCACCAACGCGCAATTTACCTTGCTCGTCCTTTGAGGCAAATGGATGCTCAGTAGATTTTTGTATATCTTTGACAGTAATCAAACCACGTAACTCGAAGGCTTCGTTAACCACCAAAACACGCTCAAGTCTATGTTTATTCATTAAGCGCTTGGCCTCAGCCAAATCTGCATCTTCTTTTACAAAAACCAATTTTTCGCGCGGTGTCATTTTTGCCCGGGCTTCAGCATCGAGTTCTTCTTCGAAACGTAAATCGCGATTAGTAATAATACCAACAACAATTTTCCCCTCGACAACTGGGAAACCGCTGATGCCATATTGCTGAGACAAGGCAATGACGTCACGAATCTTCATCGTTGGCGGAATCGTGATTGGGTCTCTCAATACGCCAGACTCAAATCGTTTCACTTTCGCCACTTCGCGAGCCTGCTCTTTGGGAGTCAAATTTTTGTGAATGATACCGATACCCCCCTCCTGAGCCATCGCAATCGCGAGACGGCCCTCAGTAACGGTATCCATTGCTGCTGAAACCAAAGGTATATTCAACTTAATATTGCGAGTCAAATTGGTCGCAAGAGAAGTATCTTTGGGAAGTATGTTCGAGTATGCTGGAACTAGGAGCACGTCATCAAACGTGAGTGCTTTTTGGAGTAAACGCATAGTATTTCCTATAGGCGCAAAAGCGAATTATACAGAAAACTTGCCGATTCGTCTTCATCTGTGTAAAACTATGATGAGAACAGTTATCAAAATAAAGATTTTTGGAAGGAATTTTATGTCAATACGCATTGCAAGCATTATCTCAATAGCAATTTTCGGTTTGGTATTCACTGCATCCAGCTATGCGCAATACGTCTGGCTTGACGAAAAAGGAACTAAACAATTCTCAGATTTACCACCGCCAAACTCCACACCCAAAAATCGGATTCTTAAAACTCCTCTCAAATCTATGCAAGAACCTACCAATGATTTGAAAGATTCTGGTCAAGAGACCTCAAACGGTGCAGTTTTATCTAATGAAAAACTTCAAAAACCAGTAACCACAGCCGGAAAAAATGAAGAATATATGAAGAGAAAACTGGAACAAGAAGAAAAAGATAAAAAGGCGGCGACTGAAAAACAAGCTGCTACCGACA
>JANYFV010000059.1 GCA_025359635.1 Undibacterium sp.
ATAGAAAAACAAATAAACAAATCAATGGTTAATAGAACGATGTAAGATTCTTTCCTATCTGCAATAGTTCGAACCCGTCAATTTGTTTTCTTTTTTGTTCGCGTCTTTCGTGGAGAATGCCTTAACATCTTAAAATCGCCCTGGGTTCTTCGTCAACACACTCATAAGAAAAATTTACTTATATGATGATTGCTAAAAAATCTCTGACACTTACCGTATTGGCCGCTTTAGCACTTAATCCGCTAGTCTCATTTGCCGCCAGCAAAATGCCGCTGGCCACAGGTACCGGTGGCGCTGTCGCAACGATTAGCGAACCCGCCACCAAAGCGGCAATGCAGATTTTGAATCAGGGCGGCAATGCGATTGATGCGGCAGTGGCCGCAGCGGCAACTCTGGGTGTGACCGACCCGTTTAGTTGTGGCATAGGCGGCGGTGGTTTCATGCTGATTTATCTGGCCAAAGAAAATCGTTTTATCAGCATCGACCATAGAGAAACCGCGCCAAGAAATTTTAGCCCTGCCGTGTTTCTGCAAGAAGGTAAAGAAATCGAATTTGATACTGCCGTCAGCAGCGGTATGTCAGTCGGAGTGCCGGGCACGGTGCGCGGCTGGCACGAGGCGCTCGCGCGCTACGGCACGATGAATTTTAAGCAAGTGCTGGCACCGGCGATTACGACTGCCGAACAGGGCTTTGCGGTCAGTGCAAATTTTCATCATTTCAATGTCGGCAGCGAGAAAAAATTTGCCCAATTTAATTCCAGCAGCGCCCTGTACCTCAAGGATGGCAAAGCACTGCCGGTAGGTATGCTGTTTAAAAATCCCGATATGGGCAAGGCGTATCGCGAACTCGCCATTGGCGGTGTGAATGCCTTTTATAGCGGGAAAATGGCCGCGGCAATTTTGCACACCGTGAACCAGCCACCTACGGTAAATGGTGTCCAGGTGCGCCCCGGCCAGATGACCAAGGCGGATTTGCTCGACTACGAAGTGCGCTTGCGTCTGCCTATCCATTCGACCTATCGCGGCTATGACATTTATGGCCTGGCATTGCCTAGCAGCGGCGGCATCACGATAGCCGAAGCGCTCAACATCCTCGAAGGCTACGACACAAAATCCATGTCCAGGGAACAGGTCGAACACCTGTATCTGGAAGCCTCGCGCCTGGCCTTCGCCGACCGCAATGCCTATCTGGCCGACCCGGAATTTGTCGACGTACCAGTGACAGGAATTCTGAGTAAAGAATTCGCTAGCGAGAGACGCAAGCAAATCTCTATGCAGCATGCATCAGCCTTAAATAATCCGGCAGCGGCGGGTGATCCTTACCCATTCCAGAATGATCAAAGTATTCCCTTGCGCCCGTTGCCAGTGAAGACGGTATTGCGTGAAGAAAGCAAGCACACGACGCACCTGACCGTCAGCGATAAAGACGGCAATATCGTCGCCTACACTTACACTATTGAAGACTGGGGCGGGAATGGCATGGTGGTACCAGGCTACGGATTTTTATTGAATAATGAAATGACCGATTTCGATTTTTCTGGCCCGCATCCAAATGTACCAGAAGCCGGCAAACGTCCGCGCAGCAGTATGTCGCCCACCATAGTGTTAAAAAATGGCAAGCCGGCCTTCACGGTCGGCAGCCCCGGCGGCGCCACCATTATCACGACAGTTTTGCAAACCATAGTCAATCATCTCGATCTGGGCATGAGTATGGATAAAGCCCTGGCCGCACCGCGCATGTCAGAAAGAAATGGCAGCACCACGCAGGTAGAGCCGAATTTTGTCGGCAGCCCGCAAGCCTTGCGCTTAGCGCCTTTCGGCCATCAATGGAAACTCGCCGACGAGCTCGATTGGGAGATCGGTGCCGCCAGCGCCATTACGTTTAATGCCGATGGCACGGTCACTGCCGCGAGTGAACCGGTCAGGCACGGCGTTGGTAGTGTGCTGGTGCAAAAGCCGGCGCATTAATAAATGAGCATATAATTTGTCGACTATCTTGATCGCATTACTCACTTTAAGAGGTGTTGTATGAACAGAAGAGATTTTATTCAGTCTGCGCTGATATCTGGTCTGGCTCTACCTGGCACGTTCGCATTGGCGCAGGCCAAGCCAAAGTATGAATTGCAAGGTACCGATATTTTCGGCAGAAAATTAGAATTAAAAGATTTTTTAGGTAGTACCGTACTCGTCAGTTTTTTTACTTTTGACTGCGCCTTGTGCACCCACGATCTTAAGCTGATGCGTGAATTTTATGTACGCAACAAAGCCAAAAAATTTGTCCTGCTGGGCGTCAATCTCGATCAAAATAAAAAAGACCTGGACGAATATAACGAAGCCACCACACTGGCCTATCCAAAAGACCAACGCTTTCCCACGGTCTGGCGCAACGCCCCTGGCCACAAAGATAATTTCGGAAAAATTGGCACGCAGCCTACCCACTTTGTGATCGACGCCAAGCATCAACTGGTGTTTAAACGAGAAGGTACATTTCTCCCGGAAGACTGGGATAAATTGTGGGAATTATTGGGCTAACACGTTGTTAAAGCCAATGCAAAACGAGAAGCGAATGAAGATAGAAATACGAGAAGCACAGCCAGCAGACGCCGCACTGATTCACAACTACATCACTGAGTTGGCGATTTACGAAAAAGCAGAGCATGAGGTCATCACCACGGTAGAAGAAATACAGCGCAGCCTGTTTGCCGCCGATACGCCAGCCGGCGCGCTGATCTGTACCATCGACGGCCAACCAGCGGGCTACGCGATTTATTTTTTCAGTTATTCGACCTGGCTAGGCCGTAAAGGCATGTATCTGGAAGACCTATACATATCGCCTGAGCATCGCGGCAGTGGTGCTGGCAAAAAAATGTTGCGCCATCTGGCCCGCATCGCTTGCGAGGCGGAGTGCGGGCGCCTGGAGTGGAGCGTGCTCGATTGGAATGAGCCGGCGATACAATTTTATTTATCGATAGGCGCCAGTCCGCAAGACGAATGGGTACGTTACCGTATGGCTGGCGATACTTTAAAAACGTTTGCGCAGGGTGCTGAAAAGGAATCGACAAATTCGTAGATGGTTAGATCCGTAGATACTGTCATTCCATTTAGCTTGACATGGATAACAGTATCTACTAGAAATTACTTCCAACTGATCACCCCCGCCGCTGCCAGGCGTTCGAAGTGCGTTGCCACAAAGCTGAGTGGAACCGAAGCATAGCGACCAGTCAGTATGTCGCTAATCTCACCGACTGAACGTAGTCCATCGGCCAGATTCAGCGCCTCATATTCCATCAATTCA
>JANYFV010000074.1 GCA_025359635.1 Undibacterium sp.
GGCTGTTGCGCCGTTGGCAAGCGTATCTGCACCCGGTTGAGTTTTTCACGCCAGCTTGTTGCGACCAACTCCTCTTGTGCTGAAAAATACTGCTCCGCCGTATCGATGACTTGCGGTAGCTCGCTAAGAGTACCCGTCATAGGCAAGGCGATGACTATCGATTTACTTTCCCCAGGAGCTAAACTCAAGGGATAAAGCAAAGCGCCCGATGCTCGTCCGCCAGCGTCATGCACGCTAAACACTTCTGGCAAGCTTGCAACAACGTCGAGTCGCTCAGTAATTTGACCTGCATCGAAACTGCTGGCGATGAATTTATCTGCTTTACTCAAGCTACGCAGGCCAAGGCTGGCATTGACCAGAACGTCCTGATGATGAAATTCGAGCTGCTTGATATCGCTGGCACCGCCGACGGTATTTAAAAATTGTGCCGGTGGATTGACTTGAAAAGGCCGTATCGCCAACGCCAAAGTGCGCGTGAATGCATGCTTGCTTAGATTGCGCATGGTATAGCGCGCCATGATCTGCGATTGCCTGGCGCTGCCGCTGGCGAAGCTAACGATGTCTAGTGACAGGTCTTTGGTCTTCCATCTCACTTTGGGTATCGGTAAATAGCCTTCGCGCAGGCTTTGCGTTGAACTGACGTTGGCCCAACTCAAGACGGATTTGCCGCCGAGAATAAACGGCTCCACAGAAAAACCGCCCTTATGTGATTCGATTGCGCCATCTTCGCCGATCAGCCCGGTAGCCTCGCCGCCATCGATACCGAGAATTGTCCAATACGTTTGTTCGCCCATAAAACCACGCGGATAACGGCCGCGCGGCGCTTGTTTTGCAATGGCTTGGATGAAGGTATTGGTGCTGCTACCAAAAGTGAGATCTTTTACTTCCAGCTCTTGAAGTCTATAAAATTTCTCTGGCCCCGCTTGCAAAATCAAACGCAAAAAGCGCGCATCTGATTCTGGTAAATCAAGCGGGTCATCGCCGCCATTACCGTCAAATACCTCACGCACGGTCTGCCATTGCTGCCCATCGTCGGACAATTGCACCAGGTATCGGCTGGCAAAATACTTAGCCGCCCAATGCAGAACCACGCCACCAAATTCGCGTTTATTTTGAAAATCCAGTGTCAGGGTTTGTGCAGCACCCGGGTCACTTTGCCATGCGCTGACACGCTTGCTATCCAAAATGAAATGGGCGCTAGCTTGACCCGAGCTGGCGATAATCGTCGGTATCTGTTTTTGACTTAGCTTTGCATCCACTTCAAATAATCGTAATTGATTGAAGCAGACCGAGCCTGTACCGCCATCTTTTCCAGCAGCCAAAACCAGCTCTAGCCTTGCGCTATGGTGCAAGCGATGATCAAGCGCTGGTCCCCAGGCAAACTCAATGTGGCGTTTCTTGACGCGCAAAGTTTGCCATTCTGGCGACGGTAAAAAATCTGCCTTGTTTTGCCACCAGACGTTTTCTCCTGACGCATCGACCAACTTGATTTGCAAATGATTGCGCCCGCCCGTGCCCTTCACTTGCAACTCGAAAGCATATTCATCAGGGAAATCAATAGCCATGGCACGGCTGGCTGCTGCGTAGCCAGAAACGCCATTAAAATCGTAGTCTATGCACATCGCATGATTACCCGAGGCGTCGGCGGCTGCAGATCGTAAATTTGCCTTGACCTGATCAGTTGCCTGTATTTTCCAATCGACCAGCTTATCAAATCCATCCAGCAGGCGCGGATTATTATCTCTGGCATGTGCCAACTGTGTACAAAGCAAAGTAAGCAGTGCCACGCGTTTAAAAAAAGAGTTGAGCATCACTTCACTGCCCCCATCAGCAAGCCCTGAATATAGAAGCGTTGCAAACCAAGGAACAACAGCAGCACCGGCAAGATCGTCACTACCGCGCCTGCCATCATCAATTCGCTGTCTTGCACATGCTCACGCGAGAGTGCAGAGAGTGCCACCGGCAAGGTATGCAATGCACTGTCGGTCAGGACAATCAACGGCCACATAAAATCGTTCCAGCTGCCCAAAAATGTGAAAATGGCCAAGGTCGCCAGCACGGGCTTAAGAATCGGCAAGACTATTTTTACAAAGATCAGCAATTCTCCGGAGCCATCCATGCGTGCCGCTTCCAGCAGATCATCAGGGATAGTTTTGGCGTACTGGCGCACCAAAAAAATCCCGAAAATTCCTGCCAGGCCAGGAATCAAAACCCCTGCATAGGAATTGACCAGGCCCATTTGCTTGAGCATCAAAAACAAGGGCAGCATAGCGACTTGGCCAGGGATCACCAGCGCACCGAGCATCAAATTAAAAATGCGCTCGCGCCCGGCGAAATGTAATTTAGCAAATGCGTATCCGGCCGCCACATTAAACACCAGAGACATGGCAGTGGTCAGCGTTGCCAGCAACAGGCTATTAAAGAAAAATCCGCCCATGCCTCCACGGGTAAATAGCACCTCGTAATTATGCAAACTGGCCGTGGCAGGCAACAGCGGTGGCGGGAAATTACCCGACTCACCTGGCGCCATGAAAGAGACCGACAGCATCCAGAGCAAGGGCGCCATGCTGAGAAAAGCGATGCCGAGCAATAGACTATTGATAATCGCTTTTTGGCTAAAATCAGACCCGGGTATTTTCCTTTGGACTTGCTTAGCGTCGCTCATACCGCCTCCGTGCGCTGCGAAAAATGCAGCAAGGTTTTGGTCAGCACTGCCATGATAACAAAGAGAATGAAGGCAACCGCGGATGCCGATCCCAGGTTCCACCACTTAAAACCCTGGTCATACATCAGATACAAAACGCTGTAAGTGCTTTGCAAAGGGCCTCCCTGGGTCATCACATACGGTTCTGCAAACATCTGAAAATAGCCCGCCAGCGTCATAATGCCGACCATGAGCATGGTCGGTGCCAGCATCGCTAAAGTGATGAAGCGAAATTGCTGCCAATGCGAGGCACCGTCTATACGTGCCGCCTCGTATAAATCCTCAGGAATACTCTGCAACGCAGCGAGAAAAATAATCATGTTGTAGCCAAAATTCTTCCAGACTGCAAATAGGATAATCGTCGGCATTGCCCAAGTCGGATCACCCAGCCAATCTACCGGTGAGATCCCAACATAACTCAGGAGATAATTGATCAGGCCATAACGCATATGAAACAAATAGCGCCAGATCACGGCCACAGCGACGACCGTAGTAACGACAGGCGCAAACATAGCGGTACGAAACAGCGGCTTGGCCAGCGCCAATCTGGAATGTAATAACATCGCACTGGCAAGCGACATCGCCATCGACAAGGGCACGCCTACCACGACGAAATAAAAAGTATTTCCTAGTGATTTCCAGAATAATGGCAGCTGTAAAATATCGACATAATTCTTGAACCAGACAAAGCGTAGGTTATTTAAATCGGCCAAGGCATACAGATCAAAATCGGTCAGGCTCAAGGTAAATCCAACCAGTACCGGCAAGACAAAAAACAGGCCGATCACGATCAAGGCAGGAGCGGCGAAGAGCCAGGCTGCGACGCTCTTTTTCATTGTTTAGCTCCGCCATCTGCTGGTTTTTTACCACGCTGCTGATCCATCATCCAGCGCCGTTTTTCTAGCCAGCCATTGACCGTTGCATCCAATTCCGCCTGATAAGTTTTGGCGTTGGTATGGAGATTTTTCTCTTGCGCGTACACGGTCTTGGCTGCGCTCAATTGCATCTCATTGACGATACGCTCCCATTGCGGCACTTTGGGCGCGGCCTTTACTCTGTCCAGCTGATCCCGAAAAGCCTGCGCATAAACGTCGTTGGCCAGACTGGCATCTTGCCAAATACTCCGGCGCGGCGGCATATTGCCGGTCAACTCATGAAAGCGTAACTGGATATCTGTGCGCGACAAATATTCAATCAGTGCCCAAGCTTCTTTTTTGTGTTTAGCGTTTTTAAAAATCACCATACTGGCACCGCCCGCCGTCGAGGCCGAAGGGCCGCTAGGACCAGGCAAAGGCGCAGTCATCCAGGCATCTTGTAAATTGGCTGGCATACGGCGTTTGAACTCACCGATATTCCATGGCCCGGTAATGTAAAAAACAAAGCTGCCCTTGGCAAACTCGTCCCAGACATTGGCGATTTGATTATTACTGAGATTGCGCGCATAGCCCTTGGCAAAAATTTCATTATAAAAAGCTAGGCTAGTGCTAAATCCTTTTCCCGAAAAGTTAGCGTAGCGTGCGTCGTCACGTAATAAATCATCTGACTGTTGCAAACTCATCGCAAGCAATGGCTCAAACTCATTCACCGGTAACAAGATGCCCATGCGCTGCCCTTGCCATTTGCTTGAGATCGCGGCAAACATCGCGCGCCATTCGTCCCAGTTTTTTGGCGGATGATCGTAACCCGCCTGCGCTAACAGATCGCGCCGGTAAAACAGCAGGCGGGTATCTACATACCAGGGAATTCCAAACAAGTCTTTATCCAGACGATTGGTATCGAGTATGCCGCCAAAAAAATCATCGAGTTTAAAAGCAGTAGAATTTTTCGTATAAGGCGCGAGGCCTTCAAGCGCATTCAGCGCGCCCATCTCTGGTATCCATGAATTGCCTAGCTGCGCCATATCGGGCAAGGCATCACCGGCATACGCGGTGAGCAGTTTTTCATGCGCGGCAGACCACGGCAACTGCTCCAATTTAACTTTAATCGCCGGATGCGTGCGCTCAAATTCTGGTAATAATTGCGCGACAAATTCGCCTTCGCTACCCATTACCCAAAACGTCAACACCGTTTCGTGCTTAGTGCATGATGCAATGCTGATACTCAGCAATACAGCACAAAAAATAATGCGCGAAAATTTGATCAAAATTTCAATCATTAGTGCAGCTCGCTTGCGCCGGCTTGCAAGTCACTTTATTTAACCACCCGCCAGTAAATCCGGCACGCTGTAATCCGCGCACAATATACGGATTCTTACGCATCGTACGCCAGACCAGTTCATTTCTATAGTTGGCAATCATTGCCAGAATTGGTCCCTGGTCGATACCAATATAGTCAGTGGCTACCCAGCCCTTACCTTCGATGACTTGCCCATCGCTAAGGCGCGCCTTATTGTTGGTAAAACTAGGATTAATCGCATCGAGAAAACCGTAGGTCGCATACAGAGTCGTGCCATATTTTCTGTGCATTTCCTCCACCGCCGGAATCACGATTTCTGGCGCAAAAGGTAGCGAACCTAAGGCCGCCGTAGGCGCGATAGTGCCGTCATCAAATGTGTGACGAATTCCTGCACCACGGGCAGAATAATCGCGGAAATTCTTTTGTACGCCCGCATAGTTAGCCGTCACCATGGTGCCTGGCCCATCGCTGGCGGTCAGACCCCAGATATTCGCGCTGTAATCTTTCCATTGCCCGGGATTAGCGATCGCATAGCTGCGTTGGGCATAGGTAGCGCGACGGCTGTTCTCAAAATAATCGATGCCTTTCTTGCGCATGAAGTCATCCTTGATGCCACGAAAATCTATCCATACATGCGAATACTGATGGCCAAACATCGGTGCAAAGCCGAGGTGCTCTTGCCCCATATAACTACCCCAGGTCTGTTCGTAATTTTTGCTCCAAGCTTTCCATGCCTCTGGCGCTATCGCGTGCTCTGGCGGCGCGCCAAGTGCAAGTATATACACCAGCATAGCTTCGTTGTAGCCCTCCCAATCATGTGCAATAAAGCCATGCTCGGGGTCAAAGCCCATGCTGATTAAGGGAGAGCGCTGCTGTGCCCACTTCCAGTCTATGCGCTGATAAATTTGATCGACTAACTGACGGATTTCCACTTCCGCTGTATCGTCACCATCAAAGTAGGACTGTACGAATAGCATGCCCGCCAAAAGCAGGCTGGTATCAACTGTCGACAGCTCGGTAGTGTCTTGCCTTAGGCCGTTCTTGGCATCCAGGAAGTGATAAAAGAATCCCTTGTAACCCGCGATGCCAGACTTGGCATCGCCTTGCGGTGCCTTATTAAAAAACCGTAAAGTCATCAGCACACGTTCGCGCGCTTGTGCGCGTGTGATGTAGGCGCGCTCCACACCTATCGGATAGGCAGTGAGCGCAAACCCAATCGCCGCGATACTGGCAAAAGTTTTTTCTGGATTGGGGTAACGATCCGGCGTCATGCCATTTTGGGGATTTGTTGTCTGCCAAAAGAAGTTGAATGTACGACGTTCAGTATCATCAAATAGCGGCGGTAATGTACGGGCTGATTTGGCCTGAACAAGTATATCTTTTGCAGAGACTACGCTCGCACTAATACGATCAAGCGGATCAGCTAACCCTGAACTATTTAGGCCAAAAATCAGTAACAGATCAGCAAATATGCAGGTAAATAAGCTTGGGCGAAAAAACACGCTTTTTTTCATAAATTAAGTAGTGGTACTGTGTTGCTGGAATCTATCCAAATAAACATTGGCCCGTCAAAAGAGAAAAGAAATGATTCACTGATGACGGGCTACATGACATTAAACTACCTATTAAAACACGTAACGCAAACTTAATTTTACTGTACGCATAGGGCCACCGATTCCATTGACTTTACCTAAATTGGCATTGTCGCCACCCAGGTAATTTTGTGGATTACCCGGTCCTCCACCCCAATCGTCGGCACCGCCATAATTAATGGTGTTGAACAAGTTGGCAATATCCGCCCTGAAGATCATTTTTCCGATGCCAGTAGCGATATTCTTGGACAAACCAAAATCGACTTGACGGAACGAAGAGCCATCGCCTTCAACCGAAACACAACTATCCCAACCTTTTGAGCAGTCTGTAATGCGATGTGGCAAGCCAGAACCAAGCGTCACTTTACCCGACATCATCAAGCCCCATGGTAGCAAGTTATCAGAGAATGCAGATGCCACCAGGCGATGACGCTCTACATCTTTGGACGGATTAAATCCTGCTGTAGAACGACCGTAGGTCCAGTTAAAAATATCGTTAGTCCATTCCTTGTTGGTAGTTTTTCCATCACTGAATGTATAGGTGATGCCAGTTGTCCAACCCGAGGCCGAAGTGTATGGCTTATCAGCCTTCAAATACAGAGTGCTAGTCTTCGCCTGCGAAATAAAATCACCGAGAATTAAAGTGCCGTAACCTGGTACTGATCCCCATAACGGATCGATCGGGCTTTGTGTGCCCCAGCCACCTTTTGGATCGCGATTGCCGCCATACCAGTTGAACTGGTTTTTGCTATGCGAATAAGTCGCGCCAACTTCACCATTCCACTCACCCAAGGCCTGACGCAAACCGGCACTTAACTGATCGGTAAATGGCATTTTGTAGTCGTTTTTGATCATCCAGATTTCGCCACCCGCCTGCATATTTTTTTGCATTTCATCCAAGGCATGATTGGCCAGCGTGCGATCGTAGGAGCGACCTATGCCACCAAAGACGATAGAGCTACGATCACCACTCACATCATATGAAAAACCTAAACGTGGAGCCAGCGCACCAGCAAACGCCTTGCGGTTGCCAGTACTGATATAACCAGCAATATCCACGCCGCCTTTCGCCAATGATTGCGCATATGTCTGGCCTGCTGGCGCGCCATCACGAGGGTCTTGTTGATTGAAGATGGCGGCGCGATCTGCTGGCGTGACATAGCTATTGTTAAGCATGTTGGTTTCATAGTCCCAACGCATACCCAAGTTAAGTTCTAACTGCTTAGATACTTGCCAGTCGTCTTGCAAATACATGCCAAACTGATTGTCTTTATATTTAACAGCGACAGGTGCCAACGCTCTATCGATTTGAAAATAATCCGCAGTCAGGTTATCTGAGAGCAAACCTGTAATCGGCTGCCCAGTCGTGTTATTGAGCAATTTACTTAGCACATCGACGGAGCGCGACGTACCCGACAAATCAATATCAACTGCTTTGAATTTAGCACCGCCTTTGACACTATGACCTTGCCAGCCATTGTAGGTCAGATCATCTTGCAATAAGAACGCGCTCTGACGACGATTTTGCGCATCGGGTGAACCGCCAGTCCAGATCACATCGCGCTTGCCCTCTAAGGTATTGGTTGGTGAAATATAGTATTGAACCAGCGGTGAGGTACTGTTTGAATGCGGATTAAATGTATAGCTCTCATAACCAACCCGTGCTTCATTTTGCAACAGATTATTCGTCCAGGTATGTTTGACGTCGAAACGGGTTTCATCGTTGATACGTGCCTTGTCATTGCCTGGTGCGCTCAAACCAGAATTTTCTGCTACCAGATCATTTTCACGACGAATACGTGCGCTCATTTCCAGTCGCTGATTCTCGTCAATTTCCAGATCAATTTTGCCAAATAGAAGATCTTCGTTAAATACCTGATTGTGTGAACCCTGCATGCCATAGAAGCTACTAGCGACCCCGGCATTGGGTAAAATACTCGCTACCGAAGCTAGGCCTACATTGCGCGGCGTCTCTATGCGCTTGCCTTCGTATGACAAAAAGAAATGTGCAACATCTTCTTTGATCGCGCCACCGATACTGGCGCCATATTGATTTTGCTTGAAGCTAGCACGGTCACTGCCATTCGCCTTATTTTCTTTTTCAAATGGACTGTAAGCAGTAAATTTATCGCCAGTTTGATCAAAGAAAACTTCACCATGCAATTGATTGGTGCCTGACTTAGTAACCGCAGTGATAGCCGCGCTACTCACCTGATCAAATTCAGCTTTGTAATTTTGTGAAATGACCTTGTATTCGGCCAAAGCAGATTGCGGAAACGGGTTGCCACGGCTAGCATCCAAACCAGCTACACCACCACGCAAAATATAGTTCTTTTGGCTAACACCATCGATGAAGACATTGACGTTATCCTGATTTTGCGAACCACTTTGCATCTTGCCTATGCCTGATGCATCAACATCAAATCGCACACCTGGTGCCAGATCGGCAAAGGCCAAAAAGTTACGACTCAGCTGAGGCAAATTTTCAATTTGTCTGCGCGACACGCTAGTATTGACTTCGGAACTTTTCACATCATTGCGATCTAGCCTGCCCGAAATGGTGACCTGTGCAATTGCTTCACCCTGATTTTTACTGGCATCTGCAATGGCCAAATCCAAGGCGGCAGTTTGCCCCAGACTGACCGTCACGAGGCTGGATTTATCTTTACTGTCGGCCACATGAATTTCGTAAGTGCCTGGCGCTAGTCCGACTAAAACGTAACGTCCATCCGCATCCGTCATGGCTTTGTAACGCGCGCCGTTGTCGATGTTAACGGCAACTATAGACGTCGCAGCTTTGGCGGGCGCACCACTCTGCGTAATTTGCCCGCGTATTGTGGCTGAACTTAACTGTGCTAACGCTGGCTCTGCAAACAACATACCGACAGCGACTGCAATTGCTAAACGTCTGAAATTATTTTTCTTTGACATGGTATCTCCTCAACAATGATTTGAATTTAAACTAAAATTGAAATGAAAACGATTACATTTATTGACAAAACCCTACTCGTATATAACTCTTCACCATCCACCCCTCCTTTTCCGACAATCTGCGCAATCTCAGCGTGTTTTTACGCCACACGAACTTCTAATCACTAACTCTGTCCGCAAAATATGCGGCACCACAATTTCATCTGACTTTGTCATCTGCTGCTCTTCAATTTTGGAGACTAGGCATTGAAAAGCCAAACTACCCATTTCAGCAATGCGTACTCGCACTGTCGTTAATGGTGGCGAGATAAAACGTGAAGTCGGAATATCATCGTAACCCACCAAGGCGATATCATTTGGCACTTTTAATCCGGCATCAGTCAAGGTAGATAAACAACCGATTGCCATCATGTCATTCGCCGCAAAAATCGCATCCGGACGCACACGCATCGAGATAACCTGCGCCCCTACTTTCCACCCTGACTCTTCGGTAAAATCACCGATCCAGACTTGCGGTTTTGCCTTAGGCACAAAATCCTTTAAAGCATCGCGATATCCACGTAAGCGCTCTTGTGCTTCAAAATTTTTCTCTGGTCCCGCGATCATCGCAATATTTTTATGCCCCTGCCCCACCAAATGCCGAACCATACTGTAAGCACCACCATAGTTATCGACAATAAACGACGGTAAGCTACTGTCTGCGATACGCGTATTCATCAATACTGCCGGCAAACCCAAGGGTAGCTTACTAGTCAAAAATTCTGAGTTCAAATGCGGTGACATCACCAACAATCCATCCACTCTTCCTGCCATTGCTTTAATTGCCGCTTCAGCCTCATGCACATCACCATGCGAACTAGAGACCAATAAATGAAAAGCCTTGCCTCTCGCTGCCTGATCGATACCGCGTATCAATTCCGAAAAAAACTCTCCATGCAAATCTGGCAGTAATACACCTATCGTTTCGGTACGACGTGTGATCAAACTACGCGCAGCATTTGACGGCACAAAACGCAATTCAGCTGCGATATTTTTAATCTTGAGTGCGGTCTCCGGCCTCACCTTTATATCGTCATTCAAAGCACGTGAAACGGTAGCAATCGACACCTTCGCCAGACGAGCAATATCCCGAATAGTTGTCACGCAATATTTCCCGTCGCCATCAAAAAATTTGCCTTACTTTGTTCCTGGCATTTCACTAAGTTACTCCCTAAATTACTCACTGATTTTCTCCCCAAATTTCTCCGTATTACGACTTCAGAAGGTAACCGTTTTCATTTTGAAAGTAAACCATTTATAGGGAACTACCATTGAACAGCTCATTTATGCGACAGTCTTTCATTTGAGAAATTTATCCATAAAAAGGCATCGCTTGATTCAACACCTCACCTTTACTCGCAATTACTTTGGAGTAAAACCAGGCGCTCTCTTTCGGCGTTCTTTCCTGCGTCTCAAAATTAACGTGTACCAGACCAAAACGTTTGGAAAACCCGAGTGACCATTCCAGATTATCCATAAATGACCAGGCAAAATAGCCTTTTAAGTTAACACCTTTTTCCATCGCCACATGCATTTCACGCAAATGCTTGTACAGATAATTGACACGTAACGGATCAATCACTTTACCGTTCTCAGCGCGTGGCGCATCGTAGAATGCAGAGCCATTTTCTGTCACATATTGCGGTATATTTCCATAGCGATTTTTTACCCAGAGCAAGATCTCACTCAAACCTTCAGGAAATACTTCCCAACCGGTTTCGCTATAGGTCGCGCCAACTTGCTTTACGTAACCAGCCTTCACTGGCCATGCAGATTCTGAATGCTCGAATACACCACGGGTATAGTAATTAATACCGACAAAATCAATCGGCTGACGAATTAAATCAAAATCTTCAGCAGGCCAAATTGGCCACGCTTCGCCAAAAATCTCTGCCATCTCATCTGGATATTTTCCGAGAAAAACCGGATCGAGATATTGCCGGTTAAAATAAGCCTCAGTACGGGCAACAGCCGCCAAGTCTTCCGGCTTCTGTGACGCTGCATATTTAGGTTCAAGATTCACCACGATGCCAATTTCATGCTGGCCGACAGAACGATATCTTTGCACCGCAGCGCCATGTGCACGCAAGAGATTATGCGAGGCGATAGGCGCTTCAAACAGATTACGATGGCCTGGTGCAAGCGCACCATGCAAATAACCGCCATCGGTCACGACCCAAGGCTCATTCAATGTCGCCCAAAGCTTGACCCTGTCATCGAGTTTTCTGAACATCACTTCAGCGTAGTCGGCAAACCAATCGGCGATATCGCGATTTAACCAACCACCTTGATCATCCAGTGCCGCCGGCAAATCCCAATGATAAAGAGTGGCATTTGGCGCGATGCCGTTTTCCAATAAACAATCGACCAGGCGATCATAGAAACCCAGGCCTTTTTCATTGATCGCACCGCGCCCAGACGGCATGACGCGTGCCCAGTTAATGCTGAAGCGATAACCTTGCATGCCAAGCTGCTTCATCAAGGCCACATCGGTAGCATAGCGATTGTAATGATCACAAGCGACATCACCAGTATCACCGTTGACCATCATCCCCTTGGTACGAGTAAAGCGTTGCCAGATACTGGCACCCGCACCATCCGCCAAGGGCGATCCTTCTATCTGATAGGCCGATGTGGCGCTGCCCCATATAAAGTCTTCAGGGAATAGAATATTTGAACTCATATCGTGTTAATCCTTTTTGCCACAGCTTAAATTTCTGAATAAATGAAAACGGTTACATTTTATATCTGAGAAAATATTTTGTGTTGAAAATTTTATCCTTTCATTCGTTTTCTCAAAAACGCAACACTAATACACAATGTCCTGACGATGCCACGTACAACCAAGACAATTTGGACACTTAACAATAACGATTAATCAATATATAAAGCCACTGTAAAAATGTTTTTTTAACTGAGCAACAATTGTCCAGCGATAGTTAGTTGAGCGGCAAACCCGGCAATAAAAGCAAGTGTCCGTATCCATGGAATGGCGAACGTGTACGCCAATGCGTGAATGATCCTGGCAAAAAAATAGGCCATGCACGCTATCGCCGTGTTTGTGTTTGTTAAGCCCTGGGCATTGGCAACGAGTACCAGGGTCGCAAATACAAGCAGATTTTCAACCGCATTTGCATGCGCCTTCATCAAGCGCCGCGACCAATCCGACTGAGGCTTGGGGTCTACTGGGTAGCCAACAGCACTAAGCAAACCACGAATAATAACCCGGTCAAGCACATACGGCACCCACAAAATTGCAGTGAACACAGTCACATATGTGAGGTACAAGAGTTCTATTTTCATCATTTTCTTTCTAGGATTAAGGTGCAATTGAAGTTAAAGGCATTTGCATCGGACCTTGTCTTGCCTGACACATGATCAACAAATGGAAATGACTGGTATTTGATAAAGCTCAAAAAAATACAGTGAAATGAAAACGGTTACATGCTATCTTTATTACAAAGCCTTGCCTACAAAAATTTTTAAAATAATGATTAAGTGTAGCCGGATGTAAAAATACAACGCGACAAAATAAGGAAAAATAGTGATTAAAGTGAGACTAAACAAAGTACAAAAAACCTATGAAAACGGATACTGCGCAGTCGTCGATGCTAGTTTCGAGATCCAGGAAAAAGAACTGTTAGTGTTGGTAGGTCCATCAGGTTGCGGTAAATCGACGCTATTAAGGATGATTGCTGGTTTAGAGTCAGTCTCATCCGGAACCATAGAAATTGATGGCAGAATAGTCAACGACATCGATGCCAAAGACCGCGATATTGCTATGGTTTTTCAGAGCTATGCGCTGTACCCGCATATGACTGTGGCTGAAAATCTGGCCTTCAGTTTGCAGTTGCGAAAACTGTCAAAAAAAGAAATCGATGAAAAGGTTGCCAGCACTGCAGAAACTTTAGGTCTGCAAGATTTAATGGGGAGGAGACCCGCCCAATTATCTGGCGGGCAACGCCAACGTGTTGCACTTGGTCGCGCGCTTATTCGCAAACCCTCCGTTTTCCTATTGGACGAACCTTTATCGAACCTTGATGCAAAACTCAGAATGTCAATGCGCATCGAAATTGCACGATTGCATCGCCAATTAGAGGCAACGATGATTTACGTCACCCACGATCAGATTGAAGCCATGACCTTGGGGCAGCGCATTGTGGTTTTCCAAAGTGGCCGCATTCAACAGATCGATACACCGATGCAGTTATATACCAAACCCTGTAACGTATTTGTCGCCGGTTTTCTAGGAAGCCCTTCGATGAATTTTTTCCACGGAACACTCATCGAGGACGCCAACGATAGCACTCGCTATGCACTGGATCTAGGTAAAGTTCACCTACCCTTGCATGGCCTTGCCGTACAAAATAGCGCCTTATCGAACTATCTGAATCGCCCCATCATTTTAGGTGTACGTCCAGAGGATTTATTATTGCATCATCAATTGCAGCAAGATAAAACCTACCAATCTGTCAGCATGAATCTGGACGCAGTAGAACCCATAGGTAATGAGATTTTTTTACATCTTCGCTATGCGAATCAGGATGTCGTGTCACGCGTCCCGCCTGATCAAGTACCGGTCACGGGTAAAAATATTATCCTGCACTATGCATTAGATAAACTGCATTTTTTTCAATCTGACGGAGATTCAGAACGCATTCATTTTTAATTAAATATTCCACGGATAGACCATCTATGAATGTCGTAACGTAATGGTTCAATATCGAAACCTATAAATTAAATCAACTGTTGGTTGATGGCGATTCTGTATATTAAAAAAGCACGATGGAGTTTTCTTCAAGGTGCTTTTTTTGACGACTAATGTCACTTTGTCTTATATTTTTTCAACTCCATCTTACCGATTTGATTGCGGTGCACTTCATCCGGACCATCGGCCAGGCGCAAGGTACGCGCCTGTGCATAGCTATATGCCAGGCCAAAATCATTCGATACGCCAGCGCCGCCATGCGCCTGTATCGCCCAATCGATCACAGTGCAGGCCATCGTTGGCGCGGCGACTTTAATCATCGCGATTTCTTTGGCTGCCGCTTTATTTCCAACGGTATCCATCATCTGCGCGGCATTGAGCACCAGCAAACGCGATTGGTCTATCATGATGCGCGAATTGGCGATGCGCTCTAGTGTTACGCCCTGCTCCGCCACTGGCTTGCCAAACGCGACACGGCTTAAAGTGCGTTTGCACATGTCTTCCAATGCGCGCTCTGCCAGGCCGATCAAACGCATGCAGTGATGGATGCGGCCAGGTCCAAGGCGACCCTGGGCGATTTCAAATCCACGGCCTTCTCCCAGTAAAATATTCGACGCCGGTACGCGTACGTTCTCAAACAAGACTTCACCATGGCCGTGCGGTGCATCGTCGTAGCCGAATACCGGCAAGGCGCGCAAAATCGTCACACCCTTGGTATCACGCGGCACGATAATCATCGATTGCTGCTGATGCCGATTGGCGTTGGTGGGATCGCTCTTACCCATAAAGATAAATACTTTACAGCGCGGGTCGTTTGCTCCAGACGACCACCACTTGCGGCCATTCACCACGTATTCATCACCATCACGCACGATGGAGGCTTCAATATTCGTTGCATCTGAGGAGGCGACTGCTGGCTCGGTCATGGCGAAGCAAGAACGTATCTCGCCATTCAGTAAAGGCTTGAGCCATTTTTCCTGATGTTCCGGCGTACCATAACGTGCGAACACTTCCATGTTGCCGGTATCGGGTGCGGCACAGTTGAACACCTCGGCCGACCATAAAGAGCGCCCCATGATTTCGCATAGTGGAGCGTATTCAAGATTGGTCAACCCTGCGCCGTGGCTAGATTCTGGCAAGAACAAATTCCACAGATCAGCAGCACGGGCTTTTTCTTTGAGCTGCTCAACTATTTTTGTCGGTATCCAGGCATTGCCCGCCTTACGGTTGGCTTCGATTTCGCCATAAAATACTTTTTCATTGGGATAAATATGTTCGTCCATGAAAGCGATCAAACGTGCCTGCAAGGCGATAACTTTGGGGCTGTATTGAAAATCCATTTTATGTTTCCTGGGTTAGATAAATTTTTGAAAAAACTAAACGTAGCTAATAAGCTCTGGCTGATTGAGTTGCTCCAGATGTGAAAAATTATTCAGATACGCCAGAGCCATTCGCGCTGGCTTTTCCGTTGATTCTGCAGGCTGCAAATGAAAGCGCGTAACAGCACTATTCACCAGCGACCAGTTGAGTTCAGCAAAGCGCGTATCAGGGAAACCCAACACATGCTGACACAGCGCCGAGATGGTGCCGCCTGAGGTAAAGATCACGATGTTTTTAGCTGGTTCAGGATCAGCGATCTGACGCACCAAGGCTGCGACACAACGTATTCGAAACGTCTGCCAGGTCTCGGTATATTCATGATCAAACAAGCCTGACATCCAGCGCGCTATCGCTTGCGAAAAAATATCTTGGAATGCCTGTTTGCCATTGGGCGTATTCATCAAAAATCGCTTCACTTCAGCGGGGTCGTCGAAGGCAGGAACATGCCTGGCCAGCACTTCGTGATGATTGTATTCATTAAAGCCAAAATCGCTGTGCCAATTCGCGGTATTGAGCTGACTTTCAGACTGGCCTTGCAATTGGCCGATGCAGGCGCGCGCGGTTTGCAGATGTCTTTGCAACTTACCGGTGACTACCCGTGATACCGACAAATCACGTGCCGCCCACCAACGTCCTAAATGTTGGGCCTGCAGAGTTCCAAGATCTGACAACTGATCGTAATTCTGGCTACCGAAAGAAGCCTGACCATGTCGAACCAGATAAATTTGCGCCATTGTTGATGCCTCTAAAAAATCTCTGATGAACTCAGTGTAAAGCTCGCGTTATAATTTATCAAATGAATAGTTATTATCATTCTCAATTAATTTTATGCATATATCTCAAGTCGATTTAAATCTTTTTACGGTATTCGATGCCATCTATACTGAAGGCAGTGTCACTCGTGCCAGCCAGCAATTGCACCTGACGCAACCGGCTATCAGCCATGCGCTGGCGCGCCTGCGTTTGATTTTTGATGATCCCCTATTCGTGCGTCAAGGGCATGCCATGGTATCGACACCTTTGGCGCGCAGCATCATCGAACCGGTGCGTGCGGCCTTGCGCGGTTTGGAAGTGACTTTGGCCGATGCCGGCAAGTTTGATCCCACTCAGGCGAGCAAACAATTTAATCTCGCCCTGCGTGATGTGCTGGAATCCACTGTTTTGCCACCTTTACTGAAAAGCATTACCCAACAGGCGCCACATATCAATCTGGCGGCGATCCAGGTTGAAAGAAGAGAGTTGGTAAGTGAGTTGGCAGCAGGTACGATCGATCTCGCCATTGATATGCTGTTGCCTTTACCAAACGATATACAGCGGCAAAAAATTGTGCAGGACACCACCGTTGTCATTGCCCGCAAAGGACACCCGTCCATCAAAAATAAAACCAAACTGGATCTGAATACGTATTTAAAAGCGGAACATATCCTGGCAAGTTCAAGACGCAAAGGCATGGGTCTGGAAGATTTCGAATTGAGTCGTTTGGGCCTGCAACGCCGCATCCGCTTACGATGTCAGCACTATTTTGCGGCGTGTCGTGTCGTCAGCCAGACGGATTTACTACTGACCATGCCCGAGCGCTACGCGCGTATCGCCAATGAACAGTTCAACAATCAGATACTGGCGCTACCTTTGCCTATGCCGTCTTGGGATGTGTATTTGTACTGGCATCAAAACGTAGAAAATGATCCAGCGAATCGCTGGCTACGCGAACAAGTCACGCAAGCATTCTTGATAAAACTATAGGAAATTTATTTATCCGCTTGATTCACTGCAGCAAGATCAGGCAATAAACATGCATCGATGATTTGCAAATCATTGTCTTTGGCAAAACTCAACACAAAGTGATACGCCAAGGGCTCTATCTCACGCAAAGCTTCATTCACCACCACAGAACGTACGCCATTTAGCAACAATGGGCACACATAAGGTGAGTAAACCAAATGCGCATTTCTACCTGCGTCAGGGCGAAAAATGGACATGGCACCACACAGGCGTTCAGCCCAATCGCTAGGGCGAAACTGTTTGCCATCACTGGTAAGGCCGTGAATAAAAAATTCACGTTTTGGTGTCGAATTATTTTTAATAGTATCAGCCATGTGATCGGCTTGCCCTGAAGCTAAAAAACACGATAAACGCAAAAATGATCAGCAAGTACCCCCTGCGCCAAGCTTTAAAGTACTTATGTATTATATCTTATAGAAGACTCAAAAGAAAAATGCATCAAAGATTTATCGATGATGCACTGAGAGCAATGTTACTTATTTACTATAGTGCATTTTCCCACTTAGTAAAGAAATGAAGGAGATAAGAGCCCCGAGATAGCTGCAAGGTTTGCCATCACACTTAGGTAAAAGACCACACGAAACAGTGGCTTCTTGGTTTTATGGCGAAACAACTGTTGTGCAAGAATTGCACCGGGCCAGCCACCAAGCAATCCCCAAGTGATCAAACTTACTTCAGAAACGCGCCGGCGGCCGGCAATTGCAGCGGATTTGTCGAATGCGTAAACACCAAAACAAATCAGGCTAGCCAACAGGTACCAGATTGCTATCCAGTGGGAGATGTGCCAACGCGTGTCAAACATCAATTTGTAGAAAAACTAAACACACGGTCCATGTGGTGAGCGGCATTCGAAATGCAGCAGGTCTCCCCACGCATCATTGAAATACATACTTTGCACAGCACGGCCATAAACGGAAAATCCATTTTTCTCCAGCACGCGTATCGAGCCAGGATTATCCTCACGCACTTGCGCTTCAATCCGCCACAACCCAAGGCCATTGAACGCCTCATTCAGCAGCAAATTTACCGCCTGGGTGCCTACACCTTTACCACCATGACATTCGCCTATCCGATAGCCTAGGGTTGCCTTGTTATAGTAGCGCTTAACGACTCCGCTTAAATTTATTCGACCAAGAATTTCACCTGACGACTTAATCAGGTATTGGTAGCCAGTCCCTAAAATACGATGCTGGCTGGCTTCTTCAATCGAATAGCGCACGGTTGCATAACTGTAAAAATTGGCTGGCCTGGCGTTAATTTTCGCTTCAAAATAAGCGCGATTTGCCAGTTCAAAATCTAGCAATGCTGTCGCATCTGCGATAGTGGGTGGAGAAATTTCTAGCCGCAACATACCTGGCAATAAAATTTTATAGCCAGACAGAGAAGGACAATAACAAAAGTAACAGCATCCACAATAGCAGAGCACGCCAGACTAAACCGACCGCACTTTGCAGTGACCTAGGTGATGCTTCCAAACCCGGCTGACTTTCTAATTCCAGACTATCCATATCTAATGCACTTGCATCCGCAGTCAATATAATCGCCTTGGTTTCCGGCTCACCCAGACGTACACCGATTGCACCACCACCGGAGGATAAAATAATACCCACCAGCTCATCAGGCCAACGAGCAGCATAATTGCGCCAGGAGTAAATCGCATCTTCAAAATTACCTACTACGGCAAACGCGACTGCAGTCAAACGTGCTGGTATCCAATCAATCCAGTAAAAAACCTTGGTCGCATATACGCCGAATTCTTCGTTCTTCATATGCTCAGGTTCACTCCATGCTCTGGCAAGAAATTCGGCTAAGCGGTACATCACAGCGCAAGCAGGCCCGACTGGCATGAGGAACCAAAAAAACACGCCAAAAACATTGCGATGCGAGGCGATCAGTGAACGCTCTACCGCGAGTCTGGAGATTTCTGTGGTATCTAAATCTGTGGTATCGCGATTTATCCACTCGGCCAGAAATTTTCTGGCAGTGGCTTCATCGCCCGCACTCAAAGCGACTTGTATCGAGGTGAAATAATGACTGTAACGACGAAAACCAAGGGTGAGGTAAACAATGATCACATTCCACACCAGTGCAGCAAGCGGATTGAAGTACATGCACAGCCAATAAATCAGCGCTGTTGGTACCGTCAAGGCCCCGATTACTATCCACCATCCGGTACGCCCGTGTACCGCCTTACCCGCATTGCACCAACCTTCCACCTTCGCCGCCAGATTTTGAACTTGCAAATAGATCGGATTATCCACTCTCAATGGCTTCAATTGTTCGATGAATAAGGCAAAAAGTATGGAAAGAAATGTCATGGCTGGTTGTTTTCAATCGTTTCCGGAATGAAATAAATGTCTGAATCCGGCAAGTGTAAACTGATTTGATCAGATTTTGAAGCCTACTGCTTGCCTAAAGCAAATTGCATTCAAATTTATCCTAAAGCAAACCGATAAATATTAAGCTCGCATCAGGTGAAATAGATTTCTGAGCATGCCAGCGGTTGCTCCCCAGATGAAATGCTGCTGATATGGCATGGCGTAAAAAGTGCGTATGCCAACACCGTTTGGTAATTCCAACGAACGTCGTTGATGGTTTTTTGCATCCATCAAAAAACTGAACGGCACCTCAAAAATAGAGGCGACTTCAAATGAATCTGGCGTCAAAGTAAACGGTGGCTGTATCAAGGCAATAACAGGCGTTACATCGTAACCAGTCGCGGTACGATATTGCGGCAGTGAGCCAATGACGTCCACATGCTTGCGACCAAGGCCGATCTCTTCTTGCGCCTCTCGTAGAGCGGTTTCTATATTTGAAGCGTCATTGGCTTCAACACGTCCACCAGGGAAACTGATTTGTCCGGCATGGTTATTTAAGTGCGTCGTTCTATGCGTCAGCAATAAACTTAATCCCTCATCGCGCATAACCAAGGGGATTAAAACCGATGCCGACTTGAACGTTGACATAGTCGCAAGTAAATGTTCATCGACTATCTCCGGCGTCCATACTGGCGGCTGAGACAAGCGCTGGCGTAACCATTCAGCATTAAGGCGAGCAGGCGGCACAGCACCTTCATTCGCGATCGAATGTATTGGTAAGTCCTCAGGAATAAAAACCAGTTTCGTCAAAATATTTTCTGTATGCACGAGCTAAAATAAAAAAAGGATGCCAACGGCATCCTTTTTTCAACGCACCATCAAAGCAAATATTACGCTGCTTTTGGAGCTGCTGTCTTACGGCTTGGCAATTTCTCTTTAATACGAGCAGATTTGCCTGAACGTTCACGCAAGTAGTACAACTTAGCACGACGTACGTCACCACGACGCTTAACTTCGATCGAAGCGATCAACGGAGAATACAATTGGAATGTACGCTCAACGCCTTCACCAGATGAAATTTTACGAACGATGAAGTTTGAATTCAAACCACGGTTACGACGAGAAATCACAACGCCTTCGTAAGCCTGAGCACGCTTGCGTGTGCCTTCAACTACATTAACATTAACGATTACTGTGTCGCCAGGTGCGAAATCAGGAATCTTCTTACCGAGGCGAGCAATTTCTTCTGCCTCTAAAGTTTGGATTAAATCCATTTTTATTACTCCAATTACCATCTTGCTGACGCTATAAAAACATTGCTCAGTAGAGGATGGGGTTTAACATGTGAATTCAGTTGATACCGATTTCACTCTTTAATGCCAGACCATACGATCTGGCGGTACAACAAACTATTTTACAAACTACTTAAAAAATTTTCGTCAGCCTTACTGAGCAAACCAGCTGCACGTGCCTGAACGATTAAATCCGGACGTTTTTGCCAGCTAGCCTGCAGCGATTTCTGACGACGCCATTTTTCAATTTCAGCGTGATTACCGCCTAACAACACCGCTGGTACGGCCTGATCATCTAACATTTCTGGACGAGTGTAATGCGGGCAGTCGAGCAAACCATTGACAAAACTATCTTCAACAGCAGAAGCATCATCGTGCAAAACACCAGGCAACTGCCGTATCACCGCATCCATCAATGCCATTGCAGGCAACTCGCCACCAGACAATACGAAATCGCCGAGGCTAATTTCTTCATCAACATACTGATCTAGCAAGCGCTGATCCACCGCTTCGTAACGTCCACACAACAAAACCAAACCGGCTTGCTGAGAAAAATTCATCACTCGCTGATGCGTCAGAGGCTTCCCTTGCGGCGACAGATAAATCACCCGCGATGAAGCTGCATTCAATTGCGCCTGTCGCTCCTTGGCTGCAAGAATAGCCGCTTGCAAGGGCTTCGCCAGCATCACCATACCGGGGCCACCGCCATACGGCCTGTCGTCCACGGTACGATGTCGATCGGTCGTGAAATCACGCGGATTCCACAAAGCCAACTCACATTTTTTTTGTTCAAATGCTCTTCGCGTAATCCCTGACTGAGTCAGAGCGGTGAACATTTCGGGGAACAGCGTTATGACATCAAACTGCATAGCTTTCTGATCTCATAAACACGCTCCACCTTGCTAATAATCCAGACCCCAGTCAACCGTGATCTTACGAGTTTTTTGATCAACTTCTTTGACAAAATTATCAACGAAGGGAATCAAACGTTCACATTTTGCCAGTTCACTCTCGGGAACATCGGCAGCTGCAACGCGCAAAATCGGGTGGGCGCCGTTATCCATCAAATCGCGTACTTGCCCCAGACTTTCGCCTTGCAAATTCTCGACTGACAAACCAATCAGATCCAGCCAATAGAATTCGCCGTCAGGCAATACGGGGAAATGCTTGCGCGAAATCTTAACCGTCGTACCTTTAAGCGCTTCAGCAGCATTTCTATCTGCAACACCAACTAGTCTTGCAACAACATCTTCACCATGAATTTTGCATTCCATACGCTCAATGTCGCGCAACTCTGGCTGCTGCGGGCTTTCTAACCACCAGGTCTTAGCAGACAACACTGCATCTGCTGTCGATGAATAAGGGCGGACCTTTACCCAGCCTTGAAGACCAAATGCTCCTGAGATATAGCCCACAAGGACCAAATCATCAGGAGCAAGTGTATTAGCCAAACCTTCAGCTAAATTAACAGACAAGCTATTAAGCTGCTTTGCCAGTCTGAGCTACCAGACGTGCAACTGCTGGCGACAACTGTGCGCCAACGCCTTGCCAGTAAGCCAGGCGATCAGCTGCGACACGCATAGTCTCAGCATTGCCAGTTGCTACCGGGTTGTAAAAACCGATACGCTCGATGAAGCGACCATCACGACGATTGCGTGAATCTGCAGCAACGATATTGTAAAAAGGGCGCTTTTTTGCACCACCACGAGCCAAACGAATAACGACCATAATATTTCCAAAAAATGTCTAAAGACGGAAAAAGCCGTAAATTATAGCCTGCATACGTCAAACTATGCAAGGACTATCCTCGAAAAAGTCTGTGACCACAGGCAAATTTTAGCGTTTTTTGCACACAATTATCATTGAAGTAAGATTTTAACCATTTAAAAAAAGCAGCCGAATTGCAGGTACAACGTAGATGAAAAACAAGCCCACCTCTACTAGCACGATCCAATATTTCAATCTCACAAGTACAAATCCTATAAAATCAGACTTTCTTCGTTAAACACTCGCATCTGCGCAGTATGCCAACGTAGTCTTTCCTCTCAATTTAGATAAGCCAATGACAACAAAACATAAAAACAAAACAATAGCCACCTTGTTAGCTGCGACCTTAGGCAGCTTAGGTGCGCACCGATTTTATCTCTTTGGCAATCGTGATCAATTGGCCTGGTTGCAATTCATTAGCTTACCCATTTCTTTGCTGCTGACGAATTTACTGTTCAACCTGCCATTGCTGTTCACTATGAGCCCTTGGGCGCTCTCACTTCTCATTGGCTTGTTTACCGCCTTGATGCTTGGACTGAAATCAGATGAAAAATGGGACGCACTATACAACCCAGATTCCAGTCAAAAGAGTGAATCTACCTGGCCATTGGCACTGATACTAGTCTTGACAATGGCATTTGGCGCGTTCGCATTAATTTTTGTTTTGGCGCGTGGATTTGCCTTACTTTACACTGGCGGAGTTGACGGATAATTTCCCATAAAGTGCAAACAAAAAAGGCACAAGAAATCTTGTGCCTTTTTTGTCTAAAGATACGTTAATCAAAATTGATCTTCACTCATCGCAAGCACACCTGCACTACCATCCACGATCGACGAGCGCAAGCCTTGCGCTGCAGACAAGATGTGATCTGCAAAGAATCTTGCCGTCGCAATTTTTGCTTTGTAAAAGCCAGCATCGCCCTCACCCGCCTGTAGCTTTTGCTCTGCAATCAAAGCTGCGCGAGCCATTTGCCAGCCACCCAGGACAATACCAGCGAGTTTCAGATACGGCACACTCCCGGCAAAAACGCCTTTAATGTCGCTCTTAAAATTAGTCACGACAAAGTTGACGACGTCTTCCAAGGCAGCCGAACCCAAGACCAACTGGCGCCCGATTGCCTGCAAATCAGTCGATTGACTATCGGCCAAAGCCGCTTCAGTCGCACGCACTTGTACCATCAGGGATTTTGCAACCGCACCGCCATCACGCGCGGTTTTTCGGCCGACCAAGTCATTCGCCTGAATCGCTGTCGTGCCTTCGTAAATCGTCAGAATTTTTGCATCACGATAGTGCTGAGCAGCGCCCGTTTCTTCGATAAAACCCATACCGCCATGCACTTGCACACCGGTGGAAGTGACATCCAAAGACATCTCAGTCGACCAGCCTTTGACGATAGGCACAAGATATTCATAAGTCGCATGATTGACTTTGCGTGTCGCTTCATCTGGATGATGATGCGCAGCATCGCTCAAAGCCGCAGCCACATAAGCCAAAGCACGCGCCCCCTCGATCTGCCCGCGCATTGACATCAGCATACGACGCACATCAGGGTGATGAATGATCGTCACAGGGCCGGCAGAACCGGCCAGATCACGAGACTGCACGCGATCTTTAGCATAACCAACAGCCTTTTGATAGGCGCGTTCCGCCACACCTATGCCTTGCATGCCGACACCGAAACGTGCTGCGTTCATCATGATGAACATGTATTCCAGGCCGCGATTCTCCAACCCGACCAAAGTACCGATCGCGCCGCCATTGTCGCCAAATTGCAAGACTGCCGTCGGGCTGGCCTTGATGCCTAATTTATGTTCGATGGAAACACAGTGTGCATCATTGCGTTCGCCCAGCGATCCGTCCGCTTTGACGAGAAATTTTGGCACGATAAACAGAGAAATACCCTTGACGCCTTCCGGTGCATCGGGCGTGCGCGCCAATACCAGATGGATGATATTTTCAGCCATATCGTGCTCACCATAGGTGATGAAGATCTTGGTGCCGAAAACTTTATAGGTACCGTCGCCCTGCGGCACTGCACGGGTACGCACTGCGGCTAGATCGGAACCAGCCTGCGGCTCGGTCAGATTCATGCTTCCGGTCCATTTACCTGAAATTAAATTCTCCAGGTAAATCGCCTTTTGCTCATCGCTGCCGGCGGTCAACAGAGCTTCAATCGCGCCATCGGTTAATAATGGACATAAAGCGAAAGAGATACTCGCCGAATTCAACATTTCTATGCACGGTGTTGCGACCAGCTTAGGTAAGCCTTGGCCGCCAAATTCTGCCGGATGCTGCACTCCTTGCCACCCTGCCTCACCAAACAGCTTGAAGGCTTCTTTGAAACCCTTGGTGGTAAAGACCTGGCCATCTTTCCAATAGCTAGGCGCTTGGTCACCAAGCCAATTCAATGGTGCAACGACTTCACCGGCAAATTTGGCGTTTTCTTCCAGTACGGCCTCTACCGTTTCTGGTGTGGCATCTTCACAATTCGGCAAGGCATTCACTGCGGCCAAGCCAGCAAGTTCGTTCATCACAAACAGCATGTCTTTTAACGGGGCAACATAACTCATTTTTAACTCCAAAAAATATGGACAGGATGAACAGTATCATCTCAGAACCACAGAAAATCTTCTGTCAGTTGCACGACAAACCTGCCCATCCTGTCCAAATTAAATCTTAAGTGTTGTAAAGCAAACGCCTTGTGTTCGATTAGCCCAACTCTGCAATCAATTGCGGCACAATTTCAAACAGATCGCCGACAATACCGTAATCAGCCACTGAAAAAATCGGCGCTTCAGGATCTTTATTGATAGCCACGATGGTTTTAGAATCTTTCATACCAGCCAAATGCTGAATCGCACCTGAGATACCGACTGCGATATACAAAGCTGGTGCGACGATCTTGCCGGTCTGACCCACTTGCCAATCATTTGGCACGTAACCCGCATCCACCGCTGCGCGCGACGCACCCATTGCTGCGCCTAGTCGATCGGCCAAAGGCTCAAGCAATTTGAACGCTTCTCCAGAGCCCATACCGCGACCACCAGAAACAATCACTTTTGCCGCTGTCAATTCTGGGCGATCTGATTTGGCTACTTCACGTGACACGAATACAGACTTACCTGAATCAGCGACCGCAGCAATGCTTTCTATAGCAGCAGAACCGCCAGTGACGGCAGCATCAAAACCAGTGCTACGCACGGTAATGACTTTAACCGCATCAGCGGATTGAACTGTTGCGATTGCGTTTCCTGCGTAGATTGGGCGCTCAAATGTATCAGGCGCATCCACCTTGGTGATTTCCGAGATTTGCGAAACATCTAATTTTGCCGCGACGCGTGGCAAAATATTTTTACCATATGCAGTTGCTGGTGCCAGAATATGGCTGTACGCAGACGCAATAGACAGAACTTGTTCGGCAATATTTTCCGCCAGACCATCGGCAAAATAAGCTGCTTCTGCGTGCAAGACTTTGGCGACGCCGGCAATTTGCGCTGCGGCTTGCGCTGCTGCGCCGGCATTATGCCCGGCAACTAATACATGGACATCGCCACCGCATTTGATTGCAGCAGTAATGGTATTGAGGGTGCTGCCTTTAAGGCTAGCATTATCGTGTTCAGCGATGACGAGTGTAGTCATGATGTTTTCCACTTAGTACGGTACAAAATGTCGTCATTTCGTACCGGGATTATTCTTAAAATTCGAAAAGTTCAATACTGGTATTAAGCGATAACTTTCGCTTCGTTCCTGAGTTTTGCGACCAAAGTCGCTACGTCAGGTACTTTAATACCAGCAGAGCGCTTGGCAGGCTCGACCACTTTCAAAGTCTTGACGCGAGAAGTCACATCAACACCCAGATCAGCAGGTTTGACGTTATCCAGTTGTTTTTTCTTCGCCTTCATGATGTTAGGCAAAGTCACATAACGTGGCTCGTTCAAACGTAAATCTGTCGTAATAATGGCTGGCAGAGTCAGGCTCAAAGTTTCGAGACCACCATCGACTTCGCGCGTGACGATCGCTTTACCATCGGCAATCACCACCTTGGATGCAAATGTCGCTTGCGGCCAACCGAGCAAAGCTGCCAGCATCTGGCCAGTCTGGTTGCAATCATCATCAATCGCTTGTTTACCCAGAATAATCAATTGCGGCTGCTCTTTATCGGCCAAAGCCTTGAGCAATTTCGCTACAGCAAGCGGTTGCAACTCAACATCGGTCTCGACCAGAATCGCACGATCAGCGCCAATCGCCATCGCGGTACGCAAGGTTTCCTGACATTGCAATACACCACACGAGACGGCGATAACTTCAGTCACCACGCCAGCCTCTTTCAAGCGCATGGATTCTTCAATCGCAATCTCATCGAAAGGATTCATCGACATTTTGACGTTGGCGATATCGACGCCAGAGCCATCGGATTTGACACGGACTTTAACGTTATAGTCGACTACACGTTTAACTGGTACCAGGACTTTCATGGTTCTGCCTTTATTTAATAATGAGCTAGATTTTGAACAGAGATGATGCTTCGATTTAATACAAAATGAATTGAATATTACAAGCAGGTTTTTTCTTCTTGCTTTTTACTTGTCGCGTGTTGTTTGCTGCCGAATATCACGATTAATCGCGGCTAATTGACGTAAACGTTAACTATGTCGATTATAGAACGAAAAGCCCCAATAGTCGCTAATTTAGCACGACCGTTCTTTTTAATCCATCATCAGAATAGAATAATTCGCCTAAAAAGGCTAAACCGTTGCGTCGCGTTGACACTAAATTCCGGACAAAAAAAACCCTAGCAATTTTTCTAGGGTTTTTTTACAACAAAATTTATTGTAGCCAAGCGAACCCGACCAAACAAAGAACTCATTTTGAGCGCTTATTTACGCTTGATGAAATACTCAAACTCTTTGCTGTTTTCAAGATGGGAGAGTAATTCGTTCCCTGTTTGTTTTGAGAATGCCTTGAAATCCCGCACTGAGCCTGGGTCTGTCGCCATGACGCGCAACACTTCTCCCGTGATCATATCGGCGAGCGCCTTCTTGGTCTTTAAAATGGGAAGTGGGCAGTTTAATCCGCGCGCGTCCAACTCTTTATTGAATTGCATGATTTTTCCAGTAGCGAAAAAATAGAATAAACAAATTCGAAAAACTATCGATGACTTATTCTACCGGAAAATATACGTGAATGGTGCATCGCAACAAACTAAAATATATCAATAAAATATTGACAACTTTTTTAAGCTACATTGCGATGCAGTTTTAATTAAAGACGCGAACTCAACCAATCAGCCACATCAGCCAAGGCTTTCGGCAATCCTGCCGGATCAGTACCGCCAGCCTGCGCCATATCCGGGCGTCCGCCACCTTTACCGCCCACTTGCTGCGCGACAAAATTCACCAGGTCACCGGCTTTAACTTTACTGGTGCAATCAGCAGTCACACCTGCTACCAGACTCACCTTGCCATCTTGTACTGAGGCGAGCACGATCACGGCGCTCTTCAATTGTTCTTTCAGGCGAATAACCGTATCACGCAAGGCGTTGCCATCAGCATCATCCAAAGTGGCCGCAAGGACTTTAATGCCTTTGATCTCTAGCGCTTGCGCGACCAGTGCATCACCCTGATTTGCCGCTAGTTTTGATTTCAAGCCGATAACTTCTTTTTCCAGCGACTTCATATGCTCTTGCGCTTGCACGATACGCTGAGTCAATTCTTCTGGTTGGGCTTTCAGTACCGCTGCCGCTTCATTCATCCGGCTATCCAGATTTTGCACCAAACTTAAAGCGACCTCGCCAGTCACCGCTTCCACCCGACGAATACCCGCTGCGATGCCGCCCTCGGCAACTATCTTAAACAAGCCGATATCACCGGTACGCGACACATGAGTACCACCGCAGAGCTCGCGCGAAGTACCGATATCAAGCACACGCACTTCGTCGCCATATTTTTCACCGAACAAAGCCATCGCACCATGTTTAACCGCATCGTCAAACGACATCACTTGTGCCTGCGCTGCCACGTTGGCCAAAATTTCGCGATTGACGATGGTTTCAACCTGACGAATTTCATCGCTACTCATCGGCGCGTTATGACTAAAGTCAAAACGTGTTTTATCAACATCAACCAAAGAACCTTTTTGCGCTACGTGTGCGCCTAAAACCTCGCGCAAAGCCTTATGCATCAAGTGGGTTGCCGAGTGATTGCGTACTGTTTGTGCACGTACTTCGATAGCGACCTGAGCGCTCACACTTTGACCTATCTCCAATGAGCCAGAGGTTAATTCGCCGTGATGACCAAACACATCGGCCTGGATTTTTTGTGTATCGGCGACCTCAAACAAAGCGCCAGCAGCATTTTTTAAGACGCCGGAGTCACCACATTGACCGCCTGATTCCGCGTAGAAAGGAGTCACGTCGAGGACCACGATCGCCGCTTGCCCGGCGCTGATTTGCTTGACTGCGCTGCCATCGACATACAAGGCAATGACTTTACTTTCATGGCTCAATTGCTCGTAACCGACAAATTTACTTTTCTCGCCGCTATATTCAATCGCTGCCGCCATCTTGAATTTACCAGCAGCGCGCGCCGTTTGCTTTTGATGCGCCATGGCAGTATCGAATCCGGCTTCATCCAATACCACATTGCGTTCGCGGCAAATATCGGCTGTCAGATCGAGCGGGAAACCATAGGTATCGTACAAAGCAAACGCCGTGCTGCCATCCAAATTTTTACTGTCTTTGGCTAGCGCCGCCTCGAGAATTTTCATGCCGTGTTCCAGCGTTTCACCGAAGCGCTCTTCTTCTTGCTTCAGTACTTGGGCAACCCGCTCGCCTGCTTCAGTCAACTCAGGATACGCAACACCCATTTCTTTCACCAGATCCGCCACCAGCTTGTAGAAAAACGGTTTGGTTTGACCCAATTTGTGACCATGACGCAGTGCGCGCCGGGTAATACGACGCAGCACATAACCGCGACCTTCGTTACCAGGAATAATTCCGTCAACGATTAAAAATGCGGCGCAACGGATATGATCGGCGATGACTTTAAGCGAATTATTATTCAGATCAGTGCAAGCAGTTTCACGTGCCGCAGCCTTGATCAGGTTTTGAAAAATATCGATTTCATAGTTGGAATGCACATGCTGCAATACCGCTGCAATACGCTCCAGACCCATACCGGTATCGACGCATGGCTTAGGCAATGGATGCAAGACACCTTGCTCGTCCTTGTTAAACTGCATGAACACCAGATTCCAGATCTCGATGAAACGATCACCGTTTTCGTCTGGCGAACCAGGAGGTCCACCCCAGATATCTGCACCGTGGTCATAAAAAATCTCGCTGCAAGGGCCGCATGGACCTGTGTCGGCCATTTGCCAGAAATTATCTGATGCGTAACGCGCACCTTTGTTGTCACCAATCCGGATAATGCGCTCGACTGGTACGCCGATTTCGTTTTGCCATATTGCGTAGGCTTCGTCATCTTCCTGATACACCGTAACAGTCAATTTGTCTTTCGGCAAACCGTACACGACTGTCAGCAATTCCCACGCATAATGAATCGCATCACGCTTGAAATAATCGCCAAACGAGAAATTACCCAACATCTCAAAAAAAGTATGGTGGCGCGCTGTGTAGCCGACGTTTTCCAGATCATTATGCTTACCACCAGCGCGAACGCTACGTTGCGAAGTCGTGGCACGTGTATAACTGCGTTTGTCTTGCCCCAAAAATACATCTTTAAATTGCACCATGCCTGAGTTAACAAACAATAAAGTCGGATCATTACTAGGAATTAAACTAGATGAACGGACGATGCTATGGTCCTTGGATTCAAAAAATTTAAGGAATTTATCGCGAATTTCTGACGAGTTCATAGTTTCAATATCTGTAAAATAATTCCATTTCTAACTCATTCGTGTCTAGGCGACAAGCCGAAGACAGTGCTGTAGCACGGCGAGGCGAAGGCAACAACGACACGAATGATTTAGAATTAGAATAAGGGGCAAAAAGTGGATTTAACCGTCGATTATACGTGATAAGGACATAAGTTTTGCGCCAAAAATACAAAACCCAGCCAGTATTCGATACTGGCTGGGTTTTGTATTTAAACTTGGGGTTAGCGCTTTTTATTCACGCCAAATCATCAATTTATCTCGAATTTAGGTCGATGGAGTTGTTGCGCTTGCATTATGTTTTTTTGCGTGAATTTTCCGACTGGCTCTATTTTCTTCATGTTGCAACTTAGCGCGCTCAGCTTTTGTTACTTTTCCATCCGCTTTAGCAGCTTGCTCATCCGTTGCGATTTTCGCTTCACGCTTTTCTAAATTTCCAGCTTCTTTCGCTGTCAGAGCACCGCTATTGATACCGTCGGCAATACGACCTTGTTGGTTAGCTTCACGCTTATCAACATTAGGAGTATTGGTATTTTGTGCAAAAGCTGGGATTGCGAACATCGATGCAAGAACGATAGCTGCGATTTTTACTGTTTTCATGATTTGCTTTCTGAGAAAAATTAAGTTTAGTTGATACCGCTTGCGACTACTGAATTATTACTACTAATTTGCTAAATGAGCGTCTTGCTCATGAGCCTATAACGAGTCTAGTTAAAAACCCGATGACAAAAACAAATGTAATCCGAGTAAGGAATTGTAAGTATCAAAATGTAGCAACCGAAGAAAATTAAAAATTGGCCGGAATCAAATCTATTCTATCCGTGCAAAACGCATCGACGCCCCAACTGCTTATCTCAGTTGCGCGCTCCGGTGTATTCACCGTGTAACACAACAGTCCATATCCGGCAGCCTTAATTTCAGCTGCCATTGCGGCGCTTAAATATTTTTGATTGGTGTGTAGCGCGACGGCATCTAGCTCTTGCAAAGCTTTTAACCAACCAGCTTCAATCTGGTCAATTAAAAATCCGCGCGGAATATCTGGAGCCTCTTCTTTGGCGCTGATTAAAGCAGCAAAAGAAAATGAAGAAAAAAGCGGCAAGTTACCGCCGAACGCGAGCAGTTCTTTGCTGACACGTGCCACCGTCCGCCCGGTTTCCTCTTCATAGCCTGGTACCGGTTTGATTTCCACATTCATCCAGATTCCATGCAACTGGCAGAAACGGAAAATTTCTTCATAACTGGGAACGCACTCCCCGGCAAAACGCTCGGCAAACCAGCTGCCGGCATCCATCTGCAGCAAATCAGAAGCCAGCGTAGTTACGACCCCACCAACACCGCTCACGGTGCGGCCAAATACGGGATCATGCATCAGCACAGGGATGCCGTCTTTTGACAGCATCACATCGAACTCGACGGCATGAAAACCGTAATCGAGACCACACTGCATGGCCGCAATGGTGTTTTCCGGTGCAAGCGTGCCACCACCACGGTGTGCGATGACTTTAGGATATGGCCACATTATTTTCTTCCTAGGATAGACATCCTTTAATTTTAACCCTCATCGCGCCAGTGGCGAAGCTTAATTGCGGTGAAAATCATAAGCACACCGGCAACAACGCCAACCCACATTTCCGCATCCGCCAGACTCATCCACGCATTGGTGAGCATGTTGCCCATGTCGGCTCCGTGTTCATGTTGGCTCATCACCATTTGTTTCGCGCCATCCTGAAATCCTAGCCAAATCCCAGGAAATAGACCACCAAGAACACGCAACACAATATGATGAGAAAACCAATGCACATCCAGATTCAGCTTAAACACAAAATCCGCCATCTTAACCACGAGCAAACCAAGCACAGGCACGCCAACCGCCCATAAAAATACTTTGGATCGTGCCCATGCCGATACCATCAACAACCAGCCTACCGTTGGTATCGCCCACAAAATATATACCGGCCACATGCCGATCAGGCGCAAAGGTGTTAAGTAGAAATCTCCGTTAGAAAATAAAACGCCAAAAAAATTAAGGCCTTGAAATGCCATCACGACACACATCATCATCAAAATTACAAACGACGTAATAATACCGACAGCAATGCTAATCAATGGTGCAACAACCAATGCCAACGCCACTTTGGACAATACTGTCATCTGGTCCGACACCGGCAATGACTTCCAAAACAAAATACTACGGTCGCGCCTCTCTTCAAACATGGCACCAAGACAGTAAAAAAACACTAAGGCACCCAACATCATAAACACTGGAACTGAAGCGGCGATATAGTTATTAGCCATCACTGCCACAACTTCAGCCTTATGCTCTAAGACAGCAGTCATATTATGTCCATCAAAACTCATGCCCTTCCCGCCTGAGTAAATCAAAATACCAACTAGCAAGGCAATCATAATCAAAGCTAGACGCACAGGCGCCCAGAAAAACATACCCTTGTACTCCCAAAATTCGCGCCTGACTAACCACTCCATCGTTTTCAAGGTTTTCATTAGTAAGTTCCTTTCATCGTTGCAACAAACAAATCGGCAACATTTGGCTGTCGGGTTTCGCCGAATGCGGCTAATTGGGTACGTGGCACACCGTCAAACAACATCACGGTTTTACCAAACACACTGCGTTGATCGATAGGTTTTAAAGCAGTGGCCGCCGCGACGTCATCTGACGCTACCATCACTTCGGTATAGCGGTCTGCCACGGCATCCATACTGCTAGATAAAATAATCTTGCCATCACGAATGAACATCAGATCCGTCAAAATATGTTCGACTTCTTCCACCTGATGTGTAGTGATGACGATAGTTTTATTTTCGTCAAAATAATCTTCCAGAAGATTTTGATAAAACTGTTTGCGATACATGATATCCAGGCCTAGCGTAGGTTCATCCAGTACCAGCAGCTTGGCATCGATCGCCATCACCAAAGCCAAATGTAGCTGGACGATCATGCCCTTGGACATGTTCTTCACTTTCATGTCTGGCTGAAGTTTGGTGCTGGCAATATAGCGCTCGGCCTTGGCACGATTGAACTTGGGATGCACGCCCTCGACAAAAGCTATCGCCTCACTTACCCGCAACCATTTCGGCAAAATCGCTACGTCAGCGATAAAACTCACATCCTGCATCAAGGCATCGCGCTGGCTGCGTGGGTCGAGACCCAGCACCGATAATTCACCTTCAAATGGAATTAGGCCAAGCAGAGCTTTTAAGGTAGTCGTCTTGCCAGAGCCATTCGGCCCGATCAAGCCGACGATACGGCCAGGGGCAATCTCAAAACTGATGTGGTCAACCGCGACTTGCTTGCCATAGCTCTTACTAAGTCCTTTGGCTGAAATTACGGCACTCATGCTGCACCTCCAAGTTTTTCAACGCTGCCAGAACCGGGCAACTGCGTTACATCCAGTCCAAGACGGCGGATGCGTTCCAACATGGCGGGCCATTCTTCACGGATAAAGCGCTCACGCTCACTGGCAAGTAAATTCTCGCTGGCGCCATCAATAACAAACATGCCGATTCCCCTTCGTTTTTCCACAAGATTGTCATCCACCAGCTCCTGGTAGGCGCGTGAGACGGTAATCGGATTAAGCTGATACTCAGCCGCAATTTGTCTCACCGAAGGCAAAGGATCGCCAGATTTCAGCGCCCCATCCAGTATCATCCCAATGACCCGCTCTTTAAGCTGGCGATAAATCGGGGTATTGTCATTCCAACCGATAGTCATTCTTTACTCTCCTTGCGTGGCGATTCGGCGTTATACAGACAGATCAAGACGATAAGCACGCCCAGATCAAATCCTGATTGATGTAAAAACTGTAGCAACATACAAGTTCATAGGTTAGTTACAGAACTAGTGATGCGGTAAAGTAGTGTTGTATGTAACCATAACACTTGGATTTTACTTGTCAACCTTATTTTTACTTAATGTTGCGACCAAGACAATGAAGTGACGAGGTGGTGTCGACACGACGGATAGACGTCGATTGTGCTACGGCTGGGAGAGTGAACTGGCTCTACTTAGGATCGAGCGAGAGTTAATATTTGAAAAACTTGTTTAAGCGAAGTTGCTGTTGGTGCAGCTGCAAATTGCAAAATTACTTCAGTTTGCTCTGCCACATTTAAAATGTGGCAGAGCAGCTTTTTTGACTATGTCATATCAAGTTCAATTACTAAGCAACTTGATTAAAGCGGACGGCAGATGCTCCAGGTATTCACAATGAGCGTTTCATTGTAAGCAGTTGCCACTGGCACTGCAGCCACAGGTGCCAAAGGATTGGCGGCACCATTGATACCACGGGCGTCACCAAGATTATTTCCTTCGGAACCGTCGATTACTGTATCAATACCACGAGCCTGTTTGGTGGTGAGCCCTGATACACAGGCAGAAATACCAGTTAATCCATATGGCCCGACAGCCACACCAATAACGCCGCCTGTACCGGCTTTTGGTAAAGCAGCAGCACCGACAGCAGTAGGGTCACCAGTGGTAAAGTTGGCCGCACGTAAAGCCTGCCAAAAACCAGGTTGTTCGCCAGCATTGGTGAACGCCTGTGCAGGTGTTATTGCAAGCACGCTATTACCGTTACCACCAACCGTAGAAGGCCAACCGCGTCCCGTCATCGTCACAAGTGTTTCATCACCTGGAATGGCATGAAAACGATCAACATAACTATTGTACGCAGCGGAGACACCGCGCATATCGGCAGCAACTGCTTTTATCCGTGAGTTTTCAATCATTTCCTGTCCTTTCAGTACGCCGCCCAGCAGCAAACCGATGATGACAAGAACAATGGCAATTTCAACCAAGGTAAAACCTGATTGTTGACGTTTAATAAATTTCATATGTGCTCCGAAAAGTTAGGAAATCAAAAATAGATTCCGCAAGGCTATAAATTACCACAGCCCAATTATTCCGCAAGATGTCTAAATTATTTACATGTGGAAACATTCTCATGGTAAATAATCATTTTTTTACATGAATCAAAAATTGCAGTTGTCCAGTTTCAGTAGGTCTTACCTTGATTGTCCCTTGGCACATTTCCAACATTTGTCTACTTTGATACAAGCCTATCCCCAGCCCCTCTGGGTCACTACTCCAGAATGGTTCAAATAAGCGTTCTATATGCGCTATGGGTGCAGTATTTGAAGCTGAGATACCGATTTCGACCTCGCTTGCATTTTCATGAATGTGAATGGTCACCAGCGGTTTAGCCCCACCATCGCGCTGGCTGAGATCACTGTAGTTTTTCAGCACATTGTCCAATGCGCTATCCAAGGTGTTCTGCGGTACGGTAATCTGGGCACTGCCGGTAATCGCACACTCCAGGTGATACAGCTTGCATATTT
>JANYFV010000076.1 GCA_025359635.1 Undibacterium sp.
AGGCGCCTTCCTAGCGGCCGAACGCGGTTTCAATGCCGTCTTCGGCGAACGGCTCAATCCGCTTTACTACCTTGGTGCGATCACCTATTTCCTCTTCTGGGTCGTGGTCGCGAGCGGGCTCTATCTGTACGCATTCTTCGAGACCAGCGTAGCGAGCGCGTATCCATCGGTCGAGTCGCTGACGCGCCACCAGTGGTTTGCGGGCGGGCTGCTGCGAAGCCTGCACCGCTATGGTTCGGATGCGCTGGTGCTCACGATGCTGCTGCATCTTGCGCGGCATTTCGTTTTCGGACGCCATCGCGGATTCCGCTGGTTTTCCTGGGCAACCGGGGTCGCGCTGATCTGGCTGGTATACATCACAGGCATTAACGGTTACATGCTGCCTTGGGATCAGATGGCGCAATTTGTCATCGTGACTTCTTTCGAATGGCTAGATGCGCTGCCAACATTTGGCGGCACCTTGATGCGCAATTTCATCTATCCGCACAGCGTCAATGATCGATTTTTTTCGCTACTCGCTTTCATGCATATCGGCATTTCTTTGCTCGTGCTACTCGTGATGTGGGTACACGTGCAACGCGTTCCCAAGGCCAAGACTGCTCCGCCAAAACCTATCGTCATTAGCCTGTCGCTCACCTTACTTGGCTTGGCTTTGCTGCAACCTGCGGTAAGTCAGGGTGGTGCGGCCACGCTCAACGTGGCAGTGACCCAGCTCAATTTTGATTGGTTTTATTTGCCGCTATTTCCCTTTCTGTACAGCTGGCCATTATTGCAAATATGGGCAATTGCACTGGGCATCACCGGACTACTTTTTCTCCTTCCATGGCTACCGCCACAGTTACGCAAAAAAACGAAAGGTGAATTCCTCATCACCATCGCAGACAAATCAGAACACATCAGTGTGCGGCAAGGTGAAACTTTGCTTGATGCCGGTTTGCGCCAGAACATTGCGCTGCCGTATGAATGTCGCAATGGCGGCTGTGGTGTATGCCTTTGCACGATTTTGCATGGAGAGATAGATCAAGGTCTGTATCAAACTAGCGTGTTAACCGAGGCGATGCGTAGACAAGGGCAAGCATTAATGTGTTGTGCAACGCCTTTATCCGATCTGGAAATAGAAATAGCACATACGGTCGACGCATTGGCTCATCCTATCCAGGACTGTCTTGCGCGCGTTACGTCCATAGAAAGATTGAGCCATGATCTTATTCGATTGCAGCTGACTCTGCCAGACGGCATCAACATTGCATTCACGGCGGGCCAGTACATGAATGTCGTGCTTGAAGATGGCCAGCGCCGCGCCTTCTCTTTCGCCAATGCGCCACACAAAAAAGAACATATTGAACTGCATATCCGCTGGATGCCGCAAGGCAGGTTTACTAGCTTCGTTTTCACCGACCTCAAACTCGGTGACACGCTGCACATAGAAGGGCCGTTCGGCAATTTCAACTTAAGCGACAGCGCAATGCCAATACTCTTTGTCGCTGGCGCAACCGGTTTCGCCCCGATCAAAAGCATCGTCGAAGATGCTTTTCAGCGCAACATAGTGCGACCGATGTGGCTGTATTGGGGCGTGCGCAAACCGCAGGATCTGTACATGGCCGAGCTGGCACAAAGCTGGCAAGCCGAACACGCGAATTTCCATTTTGTCCCAGTAATTTCCGAAGCCGAACCACAAGACAATTGGCATGGCCGGCAAGGTTTAGTTCACGAAGCCATGCTGCAAGATTTCCCCGATCTTTCTGGCCACGAAGTATATGTCTGCGGCTCGGTAAAAATGGTAGAAACCGCCATCCCGGCATTCATCGCACAGGGTTTGCATGGTGATGCATGTTTTTCTGATGCTTTCTTGCCGGCACAGGGCATGCATGTTCCAGTCATCGAGTAGGGTGCGCCATGCGCACCATTTCACCATTCCATGCGGCGTAATGCATTACGCCTTACCGCGTTGCATTATGGCCAGAGCGATAGACCGCTCAACTTTTAGGCCGAATAGATACTTGCAATCTTTTCCTTATGGCTGATGTTGAAATTTTCCTTGCAAATTGGGTGGAGTCCATAGATACCGAGTTGACCTACGTTGGTTTTTTAAAATAAATAACATTCGACTTCAATTCAACGCCAGTATCCATCCCCTTGCAATGAGCAATATTCCAAGTTTCATATCTTATCGAATAATTACCAGGCTTTGAGAAATCGTAATCAGTAGAAAGATCTAAACTGACTGTGAGCTTTTGTCCTGGAAGCAAGGTTAAATCGACATGTTCCTCAGGAAGTCGAACGTAGCGTATTCCCTTAAACTTAACCTGTTCAATACCATTTTTAACATCAAAAACAATCTCAGTAAATGGCCCATTCAAGCCAATTATCGAACTATTCACGCATACCTTTTCGTTAGAATTATTAAATAAAAAAACATTAACGCCAACACCAATTGAATTAATTTTATCGAACTTAATTTGAACCTCCAAAGAGGCCATTACGTCTCTACCGAGAAAAAAAGCAATTAAAAATCCAATGAACCTCATTTAGAATCTCCAGTTATAAAATATGACCAAGTATCGGCATGTGTCTGAGCAGCACGGCGCGCCACGTTCCTGAGTCCTAAACTATTTTTGAATCCATATGTATCCCAATCTCTGGTATTTCCGCCATTCCAAAAATGAGAAGCCTCATGAATAATAATCCGAGTAAGCGACCATTTATTAGTATCGAAGGCACTTGAATTTAGATAAATATGAGCGTCATCTCTGCCATCACCCAATATAAACGCACCTGCTTTTGGATTTGTTGCGCTTGCTACGCAACCTGGCATACAAGCTGAAGACGGGCGAAATGAGTTCAATGTCAAGCTATCCAAGCGTGAGGAAATAGCTTCTGCAGTCGGTAATAATCTATTGCTCATCTCTTTAGAAGAATCAAAGAAATGCAATTCAAGATCAGCGTCCGATTTCCCTTCCTGCATTAACCTAACGCGAGCATGCGCAAGTCTTTGAGATTCCGACAAGGACTGGCTAATTCTATTTTGCATAGCACCATCAATTTTAGCTAACGGCGTACCATCACCTGGCATTGGATTGCCATTATCGTCATATTTAACCGCGCTTGCTGTTCCACTGTTTGCCCCAACAGGATTTTTAGCATCAGTCTTATAGTCACTGTTCGAATTCATTACCGGCGCCCCTGCCGGAGCCGCTTGCACATCTGCTTTCGGTGAAGATGACTTTCCAGAAGTCGAACTTCCATCTAAATTGCCATCTGAAACCTGGATACTCGCACAACCTTGCTTATGCCCTTCACACCCATCACCAGAATAAGACTGAAACCCAGTAGGATCAGTCAGATTGGTCGGATTATTCAGAACGTAGCTGTACCGATTGTAGCTCTGGCCGTTGATTGGGTCTTGAACAAACGGATCACCACTCAAGAACTTCGCCACCAAGGGATCATACACGCGCCCGTTCATGTGCACCAGATCCAACTGATCGAGCATTTCATGACCAGTATAGCCTTTATTATCCACCACACCATCGAGTGTATTTGGCGTACCACTGTCACTTAAGTTGCGACGTTTTCCCCAGGCGTCATACGCCATCTTTTCTTTCAAGACGCCGTTCTGATCCGAGATGGCGATCGGGCTACCAAGTCTGTCAAGATGCGTCCAATCGAGTTCAGTCGCTACCGCACCACGCTCAATCTCTACACCGATACCACCTGGCCAGTAGGTCTTGACCGTGCTGACGCCAGCCTTGGTTTCTACTTCTTGTGCGCCTGCATAGACAATGGTGGTGCCATCACTGCGCGTTTGCTTGGTGCGTTGATGCTCAGGGCCGTACACGAAGTTGCTGGTGACGGTGCCTTGCGCAATCTGCACCGGCATGTCAAAACTAGTCCAGCTGACGCTGCGTCCTGCTCCATTGGTCATATTGCCGTTATCATCGTAGACGAAGGATCCGGCAATCCCAGAAATGCTTTGTACCGCATGAGGCCGTATGGCTGCGGCGCCCTGTGGTGGGTACGTGTAGACGCCAGCATTACTTTTGCTTTGGAGGCTACCGTCATCAAAGTATGTAAAGGTTTGCGCCACTTCGGCATTGACTGTACGGTGATTTAAGCGGTTGAGGACATCATAGATTGGCAGACGTGACGGGGCGTCAGAACGGCTGTGCCTTTGACCTTGCGTGACCTGTTTCTAATTCACGGTATCAGCGCGGTTGTGAACGACGAAGGAGTGAACTTTTACTCTCTCCATTCAGGTCGTGATGATCGCCGAAGCCGCGAACATCGAGAGCGACTAGCGCTAGCTTGGCGGTGTAGCAGGGGTTTCAGATTGCATGCAATCTGCCTGCGTAACGATAGCCGCTTGCAAGCGGCTATTCCCATTTCCGCCCGTGCGCCTGATCAATTATTCTGCACGGCTCGCACACTGTGTGACAGGCGGTTTGAGGTACT
>JANYFV010000077.1 GCA_025359635.1 Undibacterium sp.
TTGATGTGCCAGTGAAGGCGTTGGTGACCGGCGCTCCAGTCGCGTTGGCATCTTCAAACGAGCGATTTTGTGCGCTGGTGTTGAGATAAGAAAGGCCCGCGCGCCAGCTGGCATTCTCGCCTATATCATCGCCCATATGGGCAAATAATGCACTGGCATTGAAGCCATTTTTATTTCTATCAGTGCCGGGGAAGCTGGCACCATTACCAAGTTCGACGCCAAGTTCGACATAGCTATCTAACGGCGCCAGCCATTTAAATTGCAAGCCATCGGGTTTGTACTGGCCGCCAAAAAATGCCTGGTAGGCCAAAGGCGCGTCGACAAAATCCCAGGTGTGGGCATGCTGGCTATTGAGGTAGCCGATGGAAGAGAGAAAACGCCCCGCTTTTAAATTACTGCCGTCTAACAAGGCCTTAGTTTGAAAGAAGCTTTCTTCCACACTCACGCTGTTGTCGGATGCCATGGAGAATGTTAATTGTCCGGCGAAATTGGGGTCAATATTCGCGCTCAAGGTCAGCTCAGATTCACCCAGTGAAAAACTGCGTGCTCCCGGGCCGATTTCGCCACCATTTGGCATAAAGCCCTGCAGGCGATATTGCTTGGGGTCTTGCGAGAGATTGGCCACGGTGCCGCTGAGATTAAGCGCAATCGCCGGATTAAAGGCATTCGCAGAGGCGGCCGTTACCCGCGTTGAAGTTGGCGAGGGAGTCGGTGCTAGTTCTGCAATCACAGGTGCTTGTTGCGGCGTCTGCGCGCTCTTTGCTTCTGCTTGCTCCAAACGCTTTTCCAGAGCCTGCATGCGCGCTTCGTAGGTGTCTTTCATTTGTTGCATTTGTGCGCGGATCTCGTTGAGCTCTTTATCATCCGCTGCAGTGGCGCACAAAGGCGAAGCAAACGCCGCAATGAGCGTCGTTGTCAAAATTGTTTTCTTAAACATGATGTTCCTGATGTAGATAGAAATAAAACCGAACCCCGGCGATATAGCAGGGACTCAATTACTGGTTTGATGGTTTCTAAATAAAAGCAGGAGGGGCGCGTGATTGAAATACGCAAATCGTTCTCAGAAAATGCAGTTGAGTCGATCTGGTTTGAGGAATTTCCGGTGCGATTGGCGTAACGGCAAAGAAAATCGGATCAGTGCGTAGCGCAGAACCCATTTGCGCAAATACCAGACAATGCTCGCAAGTTTGCTCAACTGGCAACTGACTACTTTTTGTCGTGCTCGAATTGGTGCTGGAGAGATGAGAAATCGCATGTGCATAGCCAACTTGCTGCGTAAATAACAGCAAGAATGGCAGAAAAAACACCAAAAATAGCGAAACTAATGGGCGGCGGGTTTGCACTGAAAAATAGTAAAAATAACGAATTGAGGAAGTTGATTGTAATGGATTGCTAGATTCTGTACAAATCTTTGATGGATGACAAAATACTATCGCTAGCATTTTTCTTCCGACTGTTTTTATTGCGGATGAGGTGGGCTGACTTCTTGTTTTTGTAAATACAGCGGTACTAATTGTGCGATCAGCATACCCGTAAGCATTAAGACGCATCCAAGAATCGCGCGGATGGAAATAGTCTCTCCAAGGATAAGCCAGGCAGCCAGCGCGGCAAACACCGATTCCATACTAAAAATGATCGCGGCATGTGAAGGAATGGCATTTCTTTGCGCGAATACCTGCAAGGTATAGCCTAGGCCTACAGAGAGCAGGCCACCATACAAGATAGCAGGCACCGCTTGGACGATGTTCTGGTCTGAAGTGTTTTCAAATATCATTGACAGCAACAGGCACACGACACCGCAAACAAAAAATTGAACTATGGACAAACGTATCGGATCATGGCGTTGAGACAATACTGAAAGCAATAAGACATGGGCAGACCAGGCAATGGCACCGATGAGTTGAAACCAATCCCCTTTTAACACAGTAAAATCGCCTTGTACGCTCAAAAAATACATACCGAGCACGGCCAGAAAAACACCGAGCCAGGTAGCTGTATGCATTTTGTGTCGTAAAAAAAGCCCAATAATTGGCACGATTACCACATACAAACCGGTAATAAAACCGGCGTTGGCAATAGTAGTAAATTGCAAGCCAACTTGTTGCAGATTGATACCGACCGCAATAATCAAACCAAGTAATGCACCATCACGCCACAAATTTTTGCTAGGCCCGTTTTCTCCCTTGCCGCGAAAATACGCCAAAGGTAATAAGACCAGTGCACCCAATAAAAAACGTGAAGCAGAATAAAAGAAAGGCCCGACCGAGTCTATGCTCATCCTTTGCGCGACAAAGGTTGTTCCCCAGATCAGGGCAATTAATAACATTAATAAATCGGCACGCAGGCTTTGGCGGGTCATTGTTGGTCGCTTTCAGTAAGTGAACAGTGATTATTCCTTAAACCTCAATAAAAGAACACCACAAAGACATTAACTCGGACGAGCTTGAAGAAATATTTAAACACGGCGACACGGCGAACAAAAAATAAACCGGAAAAAACGGTGATAGCAGCGTTTACCGTTTCTTTATTATGGCTACGCTATCCTTAGCGTGGGTTTTTCGTCGTGTCGCCGTGTTGAAACAGGTTTTGTCTTTTTGCCTGCTACACTGCTAATCTCGATTAAAACTAACCATTGAAAGTCTTGGTCATGAGTGAATTTTCTAGTGATATTGCAAAATTTAACGGCATCTATAAATTGCCAGTGAGTGCAGTGCCGACCTTGGCAGTTGGGGTGCCAGCGGCAGAGCGCATGGTGGCGTTCAAAAATATTCTAATGGAAGAAGTGCATGAGATGGACGAGATCATCGCGGCACAAAATGCTGGTAAAGATCCTATCGAAGTACTGACAATGCTGGCTGATTTGTTGGGTGATATTCAAGTGTATTGCGCATCAGAAATGGCTAAATTTGGCTTGCCTTTGGATCAGGTGCTGGCAATTATTATGCAATCAAATTTCTCAAAACTGGGTGCGGACGGTTTGCCAATATATGATGAACGCGGCAAAGTGATGAAGGGACCAAATTACTGGAAGCCGGAGCCAAAAATACAAGCGATGCTAGCGGCATTACCCGAGAAAAAAGTGATTTAAGCGTTTTGTTTAGCAGGCGAGTAAATCTGCCAGGTGCATGATGTCCCTGGCATGAAAGGTATTGCCAGGATGTGCAATAACGTCTTTATTCTGGCTGGTACCATACTCCAGCGGGCGTTCTATATATGCGGTTTGCAAACCACATTGAGCAGCGGCATCAAGGTCATTTTGATGTGCCGCTACTAACATGACTTGATCAGGATGCACGTCAAAAACCTTGGCCACACCCCAATAAGTTTCTGGCGCAGGTTTATATTTTTTAAAAATTTCTGCGGATAAAATGCAGTCCCACGGTAATTCTGCATGCTTTGATAAATTGGCGAGTAAGCCAAGATTGCCATTGGATAACGTGCAAATCGTAAAACGGGTTTTCAGGCGTTGCAAACCCTGCACAGTATCAGGCCATGGATCGAGCCTGTGCCAGACGTGATTAAGTTCGGTCTTTTGTGTTTCGTTGAGATGTTTGATCTTAAACTCAGCAAGTAACTTGTCGAGTATGATCCGGTGCAAATCATCAAGTCTGGTCCACCCAAGTTCCCCAGACATTACTTTTTGCATGGCCGGAACATAACCAGCACGCCATGCCAACGCGAAACGATCACCATCAACTGACAAGTGCATTGCATTGATCTCGCGCGAAATGCTGCCATGCCAATCAACTACGGTGCCAAATACATCAAAAGCGAGCACTTTAGTATTGGTCTCATCATTTGTTTTTTCAACCACAGTCATTTTAGTCCTTTGTATATCGGTGGATATATCAACGCAAATTCTACAATGTTCGCGCTGAGATAGAAAAGCTTTCTTCCGTGCCATGCGATAATACTTGCAGATCATACCCCTTCAAATAATAGTAAAGCATGAGTGTTTTGCCAGGAATAAATAAGACTACTTTCTTTGATCCAGTCAATCGGCGACTGGTCGGTGGATTGCTGCTTTCTATACTCGTTCATGTTTTGCTGTTATCGATGCAATTGGGTATCCCGGGTCTTGGCTTACCGGGTTTAGAATTGCCATGGAAACAGCGCCGTGCCAACGTGCAGCCGCTTACAATTCAGATTGCAAATACACAGCAAGCAATACTGCCAGCAAAACCCATCCTTGCAACTTCAACGTCTCCATCTTCACCTATAGTTTTTCCTGTGCCGGTTATTCCACTTTTGAAACCCGCACCTCAAATTATTACGAACACAAGTATTCATTTGTTTGATGTCGTTGTGCCGAATAAGTCAGCACCGATGCCGAAAAAAACAATTCAAGATAAACATACAAAAATTGCGCTGCCGAAGCCGCCTCAAAACAGGTTAGCTCGACCGGCAGTCGATTTACCAGACACACCGACACGAGTTATCGCGCAAGACCAAATTCGTGATGATAATTTTGCAGTGCCCGTACCTGATCCGAACGAGCCTATACGCAAAAGTAATGGGAATACGAGTACGAAGGAAAATGCCAAGTTGACTGCAGCAGAAACCTTTGACCAAACGGAATTATCTGAAGAGGAATTGGCAAAATCAGTCGAGCTGGCAATTGCAAAGGAAATAGAGAAAGAAAATGCTGAAAAAGAACAAACGGAAAAATTACTCAAGCAAGCTCGCAAGTTGGCAGATCAACTAGCGGAGAAACAAGTCGAACAGAAAAAGCGTGAGCTCGACGAGAAATTGGCTGCACAAGAAATTGAGAAGCAAATAGTAGTCAAAAAGTTGGATGAGGAAAGACAACAACAAGTAGCGCGACAAATAGAAGAAGCTGCGAAACAACAAGACATTGCGTTCGCTCTGCAAAAAAAATTGGAAGCCGAAGAGCAAGTGAAACGTCTTCAGAAACAAGAAGCATTGCGTCTTGAAACTCAACGCAAAGAGCAGCAGTTAGTACAAGATATAGAGACACGCAGGCAAATTGACGCGCAAGAAAAACAGCAGGCGGCAATCCGACAAAAGCAATTGGAAGAGCAAGCGTTAAAGCAAAAATCGGAACAACTGGCCGCACGCAAAGTAGCGGAGCAAAAATTAGCGGAGCAGAAATTAGCGGAGCAGAAATTAGCGGAGCAGAAATTAGCGGAGCAGAAATTAGCAGAGCAGAAATTATCAGAGCAAAAATTATCAGAGCAAAAATTAACAGAGCAAAAATTAACAGAGCAAAAATTAACAGAGCAAAAATTAACAGAGCAAAAATTAGCAGAGCAGAAATTAGCAGAGCAGAAATTAGCAGAGCAAAAACTAGCTGAGCAAAAACTAGCTGAGCAAAAATTGGCTGAGCAAAAATTGGCTGAGCAAAAGCTAGCTGAGCAAAAACTAGCTGAGCAAAGAGCAACTGATCAGAGAATCGCCGAACAAAGGGCAGCGGCGCAGCGGGACCGAGCACTTGTAGACGCTGCCGCTGCAAGTAGGGCGACTGCGGCGGGCATATCCGGAAACGCAAATAACGGCGTTGGTACAGGGG
>JANYFV010000099.1 GCA_025359635.1 Undibacterium sp.
GTTGGCTGCTCTGGCTTCTGCGATTGCGCGCAATACTTCATGCGCACATTGCGGTATTGGCGTGCCTGGGCCGAAGATTCCTTTGGTACCAGCCTGGTATAAAAAGTCATAATCTTGTGGCGGAATCACACCACCGACAAATACGATGATGTCGCTGGCGCCCTGATCTTTGAGTGCCTTGATCAAGGCAGGCACCAGCGTCTTGTGACCGGCAGCTAAGGTGGAAATGCCGACCGCATGCACGTCGTTTTCTATCGCCTGACGCGCCGCTTCTTCGGGGGTCTGGAACAGCGGGCCGATGTCCACGTCAAAACCTAAATCGGCGAAGGCGCTGCCGACCACTTTGGCGCCACGGTCATGGCCATCCTGGCCTAGTTTGGCGACCATGATGCGGGGGCGGCGTCCTTCCGCTTCGGCGAATTGTTCTATCTGTTGTTTGAGTTGCGCCCAAGCTTCATCCGCGCCAAACTCAGCACCATATACGCCAGACACGCTTTGGATGGTGGCGCGGTGGCGGCCCCAGATCGCTTCTAGTGCATCGGAAATTTCACCGACGGTGGCGCGCACGCGTGTGGCTTTAATTGCCAGGTCTAGCAGATTGCCTTGGCCATCGCCCTGTACGCCTTTGGCCGCTTCGGTGAGTGCGGCCAATGCAGCGCTCACCGCCGTTTGATCGCGCTTGGCACGGATATTTTTGAGTCGTTCTACTTGCGCCACGCGCACAGCAGTATTATCGATTTCGCGAGTTTCTACCCGGTCTTCTTTCTCTAGCTTGTATTTATTGACGCCGACGATCACATCCTTGCCTGAGTCTATGCGCGCTTGTTTTTCTGCCGCACAGGCTTCGATTTTTAATTTGGCCCAGCCAGATTCTACTGCCTGCGTCATGCCACCCATGGCTTCGACTTCTTCGATAATAGACCAGGCCTGATCAGCGATATCTTGCGTGAGCTTTTCCATCATATAAGAGCCGGCCCAAGGGTCGATCACGCCGGTGATGTGAGTTTCTTCCTGGATGATGAGCTGCGTATTGCGCGCGATGCGAGAAGAGAACTCGGTCGGCAAGGCAATCGCTTCGTCGAGAGAATTGGTGTGCAAGGATTGCGTGCCGCCAAACACGGCGGCCATCGCTTCTATGGTGGTGCGCACCACATTGTTATAGGGATCTTGCTCTGTTAATGACCAGCCTGAAGTCTGGCAATGTGTACGCAGCATCATGGATTTTTGGCTCTTCGGGGCAAACTCTTTCATGATGCGCCACCACAGCAATCTAGCGGCACGCAGCTTCGCCACTTCCAGATAAAAATTCATGCCGATAGCGAAGAAGAAGCTCAGGCGGCCAGCGAATTCATCGACGTCCATGCCACTGGCAATCGCCGTGCGTACATACTCTTTGCCGTCAGCCAAAGTGAAAGCCAGTTCCAAGGCCTGGTTCGCACCAGCTTCTTGTATGTGATAACCCGAGATCGAAATGGAATTGAACTTCGGCATATTCTTGGCCGTGTAAGCAATGATGTCGGCAATGATGCGCATCGATGGGGTAGGCGGGTAAATATAGGTGTTACGTACCATGAACTCTTTAAGAATATCGTTCTGGATAGTGCCAGACAATTTTTCTTGCGCTACGCCTTGCTCTTCTGCCGCCACGACGTAGCCAGCCAGCACCGGCAACACTGCACCGTTCATGGTCATCGAGACCGAGACCTTATCGAGCGGGATGGCATCGAACAGTATCTTCATGTCTTCGACCGAATCAATCGCCACGCCAGCTTTGCCGACGTCGCCAGTCACGCGTGGATGATCGGAATCGTAACCTCGGTGCGTTGCCAGATCAAACGCCACCGAAACGCCCTGGCCGCCGGCGGCCAGCGCCTTGCGGTAAAACGCATTCGATTCTTCAGCGGTAGAGAAACCGGCATATTGGCGGATAGTCCAAGGCCGTACCGCATACATGGTGGCCTGAGGCCCGCGCAAAAAAGGCTCGAAGCCGGGCAAGGTGTCGGCGTAGGGCAGATCTTTAGTATCGGCTGCGGTGTATAGCGGTTTGACTGTGATGCCTTCAGGCGTGACCCAATTAAGTTGCGAAATGTCGCCACCAGGGGCGGATTTGGCTGCCGCCTTAGCCCACGATTCTATAGGTGGGATAGTTACTGTGGGTGCGTCGCCGGGCTTGGTCATAGTGCTTAATCCTTACTTTAAATTGTGCTTGACATTGCATATCCAGATAATACATTATCCATAATTATGAATGCAAGAACAAATTTACCCAATCCCAACCATCTAGGTATGGTGCAACCGGCCCTGTATGAGCAAGTGGCGGAACGCCTGCGCAGCCGGATTTATG
>JANYFV010000119.1 GCA_025359635.1 Undibacterium sp.
CTTGAATTCTGAGGCAGGGCGCAGATACTCATGATCAGCCTTCGTATGATGTAAAGTCCACGGCGCCTTACCGCGCAATATCATTTGATCTAACCATACCAAGGGTGAACCATAGGTCCCCCATTTGAGTAAGGGCTTTACATTGCGCGCCGTATGCAATTCTTCGTGTAACCAAGATTGCTCAAATGCTGTTGGATATGCCGTTAGTTCATCGTGTTGACGCTCCGCACCTAGCGCGTCAAATGCCGCAATCGCTGCCAGCATGCCGGTTTTAATCGCTGCGTGGCTACCCTTAATACGGCTCATATTCAGGAAGCCTGCATCACAACCGATAAGAGCACCACCGGGGAAAATCAATTTAGGAAGGGATTGCAAGCCACCGGCAGTTATTGCCCGTGCTCCATACGAAATACGTTTGCCACCTTCTAGGAAGCATCGGATAGATGGATGCGTTTTAAATCGTTGAAATTCTTCGTAAGGAGATAGATAAGGATTTGCGTACGCTAAGCCAACCACGTATCCAATCGCAACCTGATTATTTTCCAAATGATATAGAAAAGAGCCACTGTATTGATCCATCATAGGCCAGCCCGTGGTATGAACGACGAGGCCAGCTTGATGTTGTTTCGGGTCGATCTCCCACAACTCCTTAATGCCGATGCCGTAAGACTGTGGATCTTTACCTTTATTCAGGTCGTACTTCGCCATGACTTGCTTACCCAAATGGCCACGCGCACCTTCAGCGAATAGGGTGTATTTCGCATGTAATTCCATACCAAGTTGAAATGCTGGAGATGCTTCGCCATGACGATCCACCCCCATATTGCCCGTCGCTACTCCCTTGACTGAACCATCATCGTTATACAACACTTCAGCCGCAGCAAAGCCGGGGAAAACTTCGACGCCCAAGGCCTCTGCTTGCTGGCCAAGCCAGCGCGTTACATTGGCCAGCGAGACGATGTAGTTGCCGTGGTTTTCAAAGCATGCTGGCAACATCCAATTCGGTGTCCTGTACGCTTTTTTTTCAGTTAGTACCAGAACGCGATCTTCTGTCACTTCAGTATTGAGCGGAGCGCCCATTTCTTTCCAGTTCGGGAATAGCTCGGACAGCGCTTTCGGATCCATCACTGCACCTGACAGAATGTGCGCGCCAGGCTCACCGCCTTTTTCCAAAACGACGACCGACACTTCGCGCCCGGTCTCCGCAGCGAGTTGTTTTAACTTGATGGCAGCAGATAGGCCTGCAGGGCCGCCGCCGACGATGACGACATCGTATTCCATCGCATCGCGCGGACCGTATTGTTCAATGAGACTTTGGGGCGTAGCGGTCATGGTTATGATCTCTTTTTAAAATTACGAACGAACGTGCTTATTTGTAATGAGTATGGTATCTGCTGTGACTATATTCTGCAAGTAAGGTATTTTTGAGCGGCATTTTTCTGATGAGTAAGAAAACGAAATAATTATCGCAGAGCATTGTATGAATTTGAATTGCAGTATTTTCACACTTTTTCGCTCGGAAAGTACATAAAAACTATTGATCTCAACAATATATAAAACAGATTTTTTGCGACTATGTCATCATAGCTGCTCAGTTAGAGTAGTACGATTAGAGTAGTACGATTATTCAAAAAAATATTGTGGGGAAATCTGATGGGAATCGAAGTTAATTTTGAAGGCAAGATAGCTCTTGTTACTGGCGCATCGAGTGGACTTGGTGCACGCTTCGCAAAAATTCTTGCACAAGCTGGGGCGCAGGTAGTATTGGCTTCCCGGCGTATCGACAGATTAAAAGAGCTGCGTGCCGAGATTGAAGCGGAGGGCGGTGCCGCGCACGTAGTCGCTCTGGATGTAACCGATTATGCGAGCATTAAATCGGCCATCGCACACGCAGAAACAGAAGCTGGACCTATCGATATTTTGATTAATAATTCAGGTGTATCTACTACGCAAAGATTGGTCGATGTTACGCCTGAAGATTACGCCTATGTGATGGATACCAATCAGCGAGGAGCTTTTTTTGTCGCGCAAGAAACCGCAAAACGTATGATTGCCCGCTATAAAGGTGATCATAAAAAACAACATCGTATTATCAACATAGCCTCGGTCGCTGGCCTGCGCGTACTTCCGCAAATTGGTATCTACAGTATCAGCAAGGCGGCGGTTATTCACATGACTAAGTCGATGGCGGTAGAGTGGGGTAAATACGGGATTAATGTCAACGCGATTTGCCCGGGATATATTTCTACCGAAATCAATTCCGAACATTTTAAGAGTGAACAAGGGAAGAAATTGATCGAGATGTTGCCTAGAAAACGAGTCGGGGTTCCAGAGGATCTTGATGGCTTATTGTTATTGCTGGCAGCAGAAGAGTCACGTTTCTTAAATGGAACTATTGTGACGGCCGATGATGGTATGAGTGCGCAATAATTGAGTGACTAAGCGAATAATTATTCAAGTAATTAAGCAGTAATTCTGAGTAATTTATGTACCAGTTCGCTTGAAGTTGAGGCATTAAATTTACGCATTAATTTGGCTCTGTGCATTTCAACAGTTCTGGGACTTAAATTAATTTGTCTTGCAATCAGTTTGCTGGTTTTTCCATCGACTAATAATGCGGCAATTTCTCGTTCGCGTGGCGTTAGTTCTGCTGAAACCGGACGTTTGGAGCTTAAATCTTCAAACGTCCAGATGCCGGATGCATGGGGATCTTCCTTGTGTAAACCACGACCTGATACATGGCACCAAAAGAGCTCTTGATTGGCACGTTTCATAATGCGTTCGTCAGAATAGTGCCCCTTGGAATTCATAATAGGGGTAATCCTGACACCCATCCGTTCGAACTCGTCTGGCGTTGGGTAAAGAATCAGAAAAGATACGCCGATTAACTCTTCGGCCTTATACCCGAACATGCTGGCGAGGTGGTTGTTACATGCATGAATAGTGCGATTTTGCGAAACGCACATACCAATCGGAGCGTGTTGGAAAATGGATTCAAAGTCGATGATCGGTGCAGCATTCATAATGTCCTTTGTGCTTCTTTTTGTTTAGGCTTAAGAGTTACTTAGATTTTAATTTATATCACGCTTTACACGACAACACACTCTTCTTAAGGGTGAATATAATCAAGTAGTTTTACGGTATTGCGCACATAGGCGTGACATCATATGCTGTTTGGTAGAATAGAAATTGTGGCGCCAATCAGGTGCAAATTAAAGAGAATTTACTATAGATAAGGGACTTTATGGACAAGGTATATCCTGACGCGACATCAGCATTAGCGGGCATTGTTAAAGACGGACAAACGATTGCAGTTGGCGGCTTTGGTTTATGCGGAATACCTGAGGCTTTAATTGCTGCCTTGCGTGATTCTGGCGTGCAAAATCTGACTGCAATTTCAAATAATGCCGGTGTCGATGGCTTTGGTCTGGGGCAGTTACTCACTACTAGACAGATCAAAAAAATGATTTCGTCTTATGTTGGTGAAAATAAAGAATTTGAGCGTCAATATCTGGCAGGTGAATTGCAGCTAGAGTTTACGCCACAAGGAACACTTGCCGAGAAATTGCGTGCCGGTGGTGCCGGTATTCCTGCTTTTTTTACTAAAACCGGTGTCGGTACCATAGTCGCAGAGGGTAAAGAGATTCGTGAATTTGACGGCCAGAACTATGTGATGGAGCGCTCTTTAGTCTCAGACGTTTCTTTAGTTAAAGCTTACAAGGCGGATAAAGCGGGAAATCTGGTGTATCGTAAGACTGCGCGAAACTTCAATCCAAATGTAGCGATGGCGGGCAAAATTACAGTAGCAGAGGTAGAGGTTCTGGTTGAAATCGGTGAACTCGATCCTGATGAAATCCACACTCCGGGCATCTATGTGCAGCGCATAGTCGTGAATGCGCAACCAGAAAAACGCATAGAACAACGTACTGTTCGCCCCTCTTAATTAGCTAAGAAAATATAGACAGGAAAACTAACATGGCATGGAATCGCGATGAAATGGCTGCGCGTGCAGCCCAAGAATTACAAGATGGCTTTTACGTCAATCTTGGTATCGGTTTGCCGACTATGGTCGCCAATCATGTACCGAAGGGTATGGATGTCTGGCTGCAATCCGAAAATGGTTTACTCGGGATTGGCCCTTTTCCGACTGAAGACGAAGTGGATGCCGATATGATTAATGCCGGCAAACAAACCGTAACGACTTTGCCAGGGTCGTCGATATTTAGTTCGGCCGATTCATTTGCGATGATACGCGGTGGAAAAATTAATCTGGCTATTCTTGGCGCGATGCAAGTGAGTCAATCAGGCGACCTTGCTAACTGGATGATCCCGGGTAAGATGGTGAAGGGAATGGGCGGCGCGATGGATTTGGTTGCTGGCGTTGGTCGCGTCATCGTCTTGATGGAGCATGTGGCCAAAGGTGATGCGCACAAGATACTCAAGGCTTGCAATTTGCCATTGACTGGTGTCGGGGTAGTCAATCGCATCATCACTGACCTTGGAGTTATCGATGTAACAAAGCAAGGTTTGAAGTTGATTGAACTCGCTAGCGGTGTCAGCAAAGAAGAAATCATTGTCAAGACAGAGGCTGAATTGGATGTGAGTGCTTTCGCGTAAGCTCTCCTGAGCAAAAAAAATGCGTATGCAGCTTCGCTGTTATACGCATTTTTTTAGTGCATCGTATCGATATATGACCGTGAACAACTTTTATTGATAGTCGTCAATAAAGAACACTTCAATCATCTATTTTTTTGGGAAAACTCCCAAGGGTTTAACGTCGCCACAATCAGACGACAATAATTTTCCGATTGTTTCAGTGTGATGATTAACCGGGTGGTTGTGCGATGTTCCTTTGAAGTCGTAGGATGAATGCACGGTATCGCTGCCGTTGAAGCTGCCTTTTACCACGCCAATGCCTTTAAGCTCTGGGCCATCGCAGATGAGATCCATCGAATATTCATTGCCATTCTGAACTATGTTTTTCGAGGTGCAATTGGATTGGTGTTGTTGTGCTGCGGTGGCGGGATCTTGTTCCGCCATTTCTTTACTGATACATACTTTTGTTTTTATTACCCCATTTTCCATCACCGGCATATTTACGCCCATCTTTTTCATTTGTTCCATTTGCTCCGGCGACATCTTTGGCATTGCTCTCATCGCGTCTGACTTGATGCTCATCTCCCATAGGCCTGGCTTCATTTTTCCTACCGCTTCGGCATTGTCAAGAAAAAATATACCAGATAGCAAAGTCAATAATTGGAAACTGATGATTTTAGGCATGGACATCTCCGAAGTGATATTAGGAATGAATATTGGCTAAATATAGAACTAAC
>JANYFV010000147.1 GCA_025359635.1 Undibacterium sp.
CCCTGATACAGCCATTCACAAACAAGACCAGCTCTGGCTGCAAAACACCAAAGCCTTGAGTCGCATCATGCGCGAGATTCAGACGAAAAAACCGCAAGCCCTATTTTTCAACGGCGACATGATCATGGGCTACTCCACCGATAAGCCAACGCTGAACCGGCAATATGCTTACTGGCGCGGGCTAGCCGCCAATTTAATGGAAACCGGGACCTATGTTTTTCCTGTCCCTGGCAATCATGAAGTGCAAGAAAAAGTACTCGACGCCAAAGGCAAAACAAAGAAAGTCGCTAACAGTATCAGCGAAGACAGCTGGCGCGAAAATATGGGTGACCTGATCGTCGATGCAGCGCGCTGGAAAGACATTACTGGCAAAGAGTTGATGGCCTTTGATCTGGAGAACACACCGGCCATTGCGGGCGCGGACAATATCCACACCACGCAATCACAATTGAGTTATTCATTTGATGTAGCTGACAATCATTTTGTCGTGATCAATACAGATCCGGTAGGTAACGATGGCCACGCACCCACGCACTGGCTGGCAGAAGACATGCAAAAAGCCAAGGAGCGGGGAGCAAAGAACTATTTTGTGTTTGGCCACAAACCCGCATTTACCTACCAATACAAAGCAGACGTGGGTACCGATGGCATCGACAAATACCCTGAGAATCAAGATGCATTCTGGCGCACTATAGAGCAATATCAGGCGACCTACTTTTGCGGCCACCAACACGTATTCAACACCATGCAACCTACCCTAACTACTGGCGGCAAGGCTTGGCAGATCATGGTCGGCAGCGGTGGCTCGCCATTTTCTGTCGCAAAAAAAGACTCAAGCAATCCGCAAGACCGCATGTATGCCTGGGCCATTGTTAGTCTGCATAAAAGCGGAAAAATTCATTTGGAGACGTTTGGCTTTGATGAGCAATACGGAAAAACGAATCGACTTAAGTCCTTCTATTTAAAATGAAATCTAGCGATAAATTTGCCAGTGATATAGTTTGCGATTAGTCATACCACCGTCATATTAAGCAGGTAATATGTGACCTATCTGCTGTACATGCAACCGATATGCATGATGGTAGTCAGGTGTGAATTGCTCGATAAAATTCGAGCAATTTCACCGTCCCAATACTCGTCGACTGTCGATAATAAAAAACTACGGCTAAATTCGTTCGATCTCCTGAGTCACTACTACAGGATAAATATGATGACACTCCGAACTGCCCTTGTGCCCTATTCATTCTTTTTATTTCGACCTCAGAAAAATCTATCGACCTCGATATCCTCAGTTCAGAACTTGCTCTTCAAAAGACTTCATCATCCGAATTCAAGATAGCGGTTTGGCTGCCACCTGAGTTCTTTTATCAGAACAAAATCCATCGCAAGCTAGCTATAAAAAAAGGCCAGAGCATCGCTGCTCCGACCTTTTTTGTATCAAACGTTTAAATCAATCGCTTAGATTTTTCCACCTATAGTAATGAACATCTGACGTGGCGCGCCAGTCAGTAAAGTCTGTTCAGTACCAGCTGGATCTGACTTAGTAAAGCCGTTCGATCCTATCGTACTGAAGTATTCTTTGTTGAGCAGGTTTTCAATGTTTACCTGCACAGAAAAGTCTTTCAAGCCAAGAAAGGATTTCATTTTATAGCCAGCAGATAAATTCATTACCCAATACGCAGGTACGCTCGCATCGTTGTTATAGCTGTAGAAACGCTTATCAGTAAATTTGCCGCCAACACGGGCAAACCATTCTGAGTTCTCGTATGACAATTCGGTTTTAAACATGGTCTTCGGTGAGTCGACTACCTGCTTACCCGACACGGCGACGGTCTTACCGTTATCCAGATAGTCGGATTTATATTGCGAGTTGTTATAGGTAAATGAGTTAAACCATGACACATCCTGGCTCAAGGTCCACAGTGCCGCTGTTTCCAAACCACTGGTTTCTACTTTACCGACGTTGACGAACGTGCTTGGGCAACCAACGATACCGGCACAAGTTGCAACAGGTATCAAGCGATCGTTAAATTTGGTGTAGTACGTGGCGATCGAGCCGACAAAATTGTCGCGTTTAAAGCGATAACCAAGATCCAAGGTAGTCGATGTCTCTGGCTTGATGGTTGCGGCGCTGAGATTGAACGCAACCTGAGTTTGCGAGAATGGGCCATTTACACCTGGTTGAAAAGCGCGCATGTTTTGTGACAGACTTGAAAAAATTTCATCGTCTTTATTCAAGGAGTAACTCACACCCACCTGCGGTAAAAATGACTTGGATGCGACGATATGTCCGGCAGCACGCGAACCGACCAGGCTAACCGCATCAATCGCCACTTTAGGTGTTTTAAAACCGTAGTTCAGTTTCAATTGATCTGCCATCAATGACATCGTATCTTGTGCGTAGAACTGTGTGGTTGTGGTTGTAAAGTCTTGCTTAAATCCAGTGAAGAATGGATTGCTTAAGAAATAGTCAGTGTCTTGCGGCCCGCTGGCGTTGTAAAAATTGCGTGTCAACGTGTGCTTGCTGCGTTCTGCCCACACACCGGCATTAATTGCATGTTGCCCCAGGTCCCACGACAAATCAGCAATCAGGCCATTGCGATCAATAGAATATTCTGTGGTACGAATCGCGATTGGTGCGCCGGTAGCCGATGGTGTGTACGGCGTATACCAATGACCTTGGCCATCGTTACTATGGTGATAAACCGTCGTTTTCAAATCAACCGCATCCGCCAATTTATTATCTAGCGTAGCACCAAACAATGAATCTTTACGCAGACCGCTACCCTCGAAATAAGCATCATCCAGACTATTCACTCCGCCAGTAAATATGCCCTTAGCCGCATTCACTGCACGCTGCCAGTCCGGTGCATAGTTATCCCACTGGTAACCCAGACGTTTGGTCATTTCCAACGACATATCTTGATAATCGACTTCTTTGCGATCAGAGTAATTGAAGAAGGCGGTCAGTTTATCGTTGCCAAAAGTTTGTACCAATTTTGAATTGAACATATCCTGGTCTTGCGAACCACTACCCTTGGTTTTATCAGTGCGCTGACGTGTCACGCTAAAATAGGCCTTGGTTCCAGAAGACAACAAGCCAGTGTCAACCCGGGCAAATGTGCGCGATGTTTTATCGCTGCCAAAAGTTTGCGCACCAGTGACGCCGAACTCGTCCGCCGGATTGGATGAGAAAAATTGAACTGTACCGCCAAGGTTACTGGTTGATGCTGTTCCTACCGCGCCAGCGCCTTGCGAAAGCGTCACACGGCCCAAGTTTTCAGAAGAGATCGCGCGGCTGATATGCAAGCCATTATTATTCCCGTAACTCATGTCGCCAAGCGGCACGTTATCCAGCGTAAAGCCCAATTGATTTTGCGCAAATCCGCGCACACTAAAACGTGTCGACCATTCATAAGCACCGAACGGATCAGCCGATTGAAAGGCAACTCCAGGCAGTTTTTCCAGAGTTTTTAACGGGCTTGCGCCTGGCAATGCCTTGATGATATCGACGCTGGTGATGTCTTGTACCTGACGTGTTTTTCCCTTACCAAAAACTGTGACAACGGTCGGTGCATCCTGCACCTCTGTCACTTCTTCGGCAAATGCCGCAGCGGAAAATGCCTGCAGAATAATGAGATAAATTGAGGTATGTTTAAAACGGTTTGCCACGATGAATTTCCTTCACTGAATAAATATCAATTGTTGTATTAGTCGGATATTGAGGTAGTCGATCAGGTTGATAATGCTTCGTTACGGTTCAAGTAACACCAATAATTTCCTGCATAATTCAGTACATTGCAGTGCACTATTGATATCAACACACGGGACTTTAGAGATGAAATATGACTAGGGAGTGACGCAATAATTAATTCGAAAAATCCATCTAAAGAAACAACAAATCGTGCTTTGTCATCACTGTTAAATATTCGCGTGTTTATTCACTTATTACGTATTGATGCGTTCGACACATTTGATTTATATGACTTGTTTTGGCTTGCGCAAGACCATCGCACCGATCACCAAAGCCGAGACCAACATTAGCAATAAACTCACTGCGTTCAAGACCGGCGAAGCACCTTCGCGCATGCGACCGTACATTAGTACCGTCAAGGGATTATCGCTGCCGACCAACATTAGTGTCGTATTGAAATTCTCGAACGAGAGCAAGAAGGACACGGCTGCGCTGCCGATCAACGCCGGTTTTAAATACGGCAAGGTGATCGTTAACAGTATCGCGATTTGGCTGGCACCCAAATTCTGTGCGGCTTCTTCCAGTGTATTGTCGAAACGCTTTAAGCGTGCCGCAATCGTCAGAGTAGTGATCGTGACGATATATGAGAATTGGCCCAACACGACCAGCGGCAAACCGGGACGCAGCCAGTCAAGCTCGATGCCCCACATGCTATCAAACAGATTGGCTATGCGACTGGCAAAGGCAAGAATCGAAATACCCAGGATGACACCAGGTATCACCAGCGGCACCAGCATCAGCGTGGCGAGTAGACGTTTGCCAGGAAACTCCGCGCGTTCAAGCAAGAAGGCATTGCCTGTACCCACCAACAATGAGAGCACGGTAACCACCAGCGCTACCTTACTGCTATGCCAGAGACTCATCAGCAATTCGGAATCAAACAGCAGCCCGGTACGGTCGGTCTTGTTGGCGATGAACCAGTCAAACGTAAAGCCCTGCCATGGCGGTGTTGGAAACAGCGAATCATTGAAGGCAAACAGTGATACCACTGCCAGCGGTAGTAACAGAAAAATAAAAAATAGCGCGACATACAAACCGCGCCCACGAGTCATCAACTTCGAATCCGGAAGACTGGGGATCATCGCATATCCTTAAGTGCGTCGCATCGCATCGGCGAAACGCTGACCGGTGATCTTCAGGCCGAGCCAGACCAGCAAAGTCGACAACACCAGCAACAGAAAAGCGAAAGCAGAGCCTTGCTCCCAATTGAAGCGGGTAATGAATTGTGTGTAGATAAGTTCAGTGAACCAAAGCGAATTTTTACCACCTAAAACCACAGGCGTCAGATAGTTACCCAAGGTAAGCATGAACACCATGATGCAACCGGCAGCAATACCCGGCGCGGCGTGCGGGATGACGATGTAGCGCAAGATATCGGGGCGCTTGCCGCCTAGGTCGTAGGCGGCCTCGATCAAGCTGTCATCCAGAGTTTCCAGCGCATTAATCAGTGGCACCAGCATGAACAGTAATGAGCTGTAGACCAGACCGACCAGAATGGTGGCATCGTTGTAAAGTAGTTCGACAGGTTGCGCGGTGATCCCAAGAAACAGCAACAGCTGGGGGATCACTCCGGACGAACGCAGCAGGATCAACCAACCTAGTGTACGCACCAGTTCACTGGCCCAAAACGGCAGCAGCGTGCCCGCCAATAGCAGCGTCTTGACGTGACCACGCGCGACTTTGGCAATCGTCCACGCAACCGGAAAAGCGAGCACCAGCGCCAGCACGGTGGCGAGCACCGACATCACCGCGGTACGCAAAAAATTATTCCAATACAAGGGTTCCGCAAAAAAGCTCGCATACTGCTTCAGGCTAGGGGCGAATTGGCCGGGGGCGATACGTTCCCGGAACGAGAGTATGCCCATGTCCAACTGCGGTAGCACGATCAATAGCAACAGCCACATCACTGCCGGTGCCAGCAGCAAGTACAGCGCCATGCGGCGCGGCGTAAGTGCGTTCATATGCGTGCGCTCATATGTCTGCTCATGAACGCGCAAAGAGTTGCACATGCTCGGCGTGGATACCCAAGTGCACAGTTTCACCAATGGTGAGGTTGGAGAATTCACCAGTATGCGGTAGCGCGACATTCAACGCGCAGCCGCTACCATGCTCACGCACCAGCACAGTCGAATTAGCACCGTCAAACAGGACACTTTCTATAGTGCCGTTCAGACGATTTGCATAGTCGATCTGGCGATCGGCCTTGCGTGACAGATTGATCGTCTCTGGTCGTACGAACAGGCTGACTTTGCCAGACAGTTCGGCGGGCACATGCGAGGTATACAAGGGTTCATTCAGCGCAGTCTTGACCTGACTAGCCCCGCTCTGTGGAGCCAGAAGGCTGCCATCAAGGCGATTACTGTTGCCGACAAAACTGGCAACGAAGGCGGTCTGCGGTTGATAATACAATTCCTGCGGCGTGCCAACTTGTTCAAAGCGCCCTTTATTCATCACGGCAATGCGGTCAGACATAACCAGCGCCTCGGACTGATCGTGGGTAATGTAGACGAAGGTCGTGCCAACCTCATGCTGGAGTTGTTTGAGTTCGACTTTCATGTGCTCGCGCAACTTAAGGTCGAGCGCACCTAGTGGCTCATCCAACAGTAGCAGAGTCGGCTCGAGCACCAGGCT
>JANYFV010000215.1 GCA_025359635.1 Undibacterium sp.
CAGATTCTGATGCTGTGCAAAAGGCATTTGAGCATGCCGTTATTCGCTACGGCCGGGTCGATATCCTGATCAATAATGCGGGCCAGGCTAGCTCGGCGCCTTTTCTAAAAACCGACGACAGGCTGTGGCATCAAATGCTGAACGTTAATCTGACGGGCACCTTCCATTGCACGCAGCAAGTCCTGCCCGGCATGTTGCAAGCTGGCTGGGGCCGCATTGTGAATGTCGTCAGCACCGCGGGCCTTACCGGTTATGCCTATGTAACGGCGTATTGCGCGGCCAAACATGGGGTCATAGGCTTGACGCGTGCTCTGGCGATTGAGGTGGCGACTAAAGGAGTGACCGTGAATGCGGTCTGTCCGGGATATACCGAGACCGATATCGTCAAAGATACCGTGGCAAACATCGTCAATAAAACTGGCCGTAACGCAGAGCAGGTGACAGCGGATTTAGTCGAAGCGAACCCACAAAAACGGCTGGTGCAACCATTAGAAGTGGCGAATGCCGTGGTTTGGTTGTGCCAGCCATCTGCCGGCGCAATGAATGGGCAGGCGATTGCGGTGGCAGGTGGAGAGGTGATGTGAGTAAAGTGGAAAAAGCGGTCGCTAAACAAGAGAATACTCAAGTGTACGATCTGGAAACCCGGTCGAGAGACGACCATCATCAGTCGCTCAAGCTATGGTTGCGTATGTTGTCTTGTACTGTCATGGTTGAGGCGGAAATCCGTTCACGGCTGCGCGCGGAATTCGACATTACCTTGCCACGTTTTGATTTGATGGCGCAGCTAGAGCGTCATCCGGATGGATTGCGCATGGGCGAATTATCCAAACGCATGATGGTAACCGGTGGCAATATCACCGGCATTACCGATCAGCTGGAGCAAGAGAAACTGGTGGCGCGCGTGGCGGTAGCGAACGACCGTCGTGCTTACACCGTGAAACTGACAGCCGCTGGCAGGCGCACTTTCAAGCGCATGGCAACGGTACATGAAGCCTGGATCGCAGAATTATTTTCTGGCTTACAGCACGAACAAAAAAACAGCATGTTTGAGTTGTTGTCGCAAGTGAAAAGTCACTTGAGTACCTCAACAACGATAGAAGAAGAGGAGTGAAAAAATGAAATATCTACCAGGGCAGCCGCAAGATTTTCCCGGCCATAATGTCACCATGAGCGTTTACGAGGCCGAACATTTTACCTACTCGCTAGAGCGTGGGGTCGCCACCATTATCTTGAATCGGCCTGAGCGCAAGAATCCGCTGACTTTCGCATCATACGCAGGCTTGCGTGATTTATTTCGCAGTTTAGCCCACGTCAACGACGTCAAAGCCATCGTCATTACCGGTGCCGGCGATAATTTTTGTTCGGGTGGTGATGTGCATGAAATCATCGGCCCGCTGACTAAACTGGATATGCCGGGCTTGTTGAGTTTTACCCGTATGACTGGCGATCTGGTGAAGGCGATGCGTGCCTGCCCGCAACCCATTATCGCTGCGGTCGACGGTATCTGCGCTGGTGCCGGTGCGATCTTGGCTTTGTCATCGGATATCCGTTTCGGCACGGCGCGCAGCAAAACTGCATTCCTGTTTACCCGGGTTGGTCTGGCCGGTTGCGATATGGGCGCATGCGCCTTGCTGCCGCGCGTGATAGGCCAGGGCAGAGCCGCTGATTTACTGTATAGCGGCCGCAACATGTCTGGCGAGGAAGGTGAACGCTGGGGCTTTTTCAATCGACTCTGCATTCCAGAGCAGGTATTGGTTGATGCGCAAGTGTATGCAGCGCATCTTGCCGAAGGCCCGACCTTTGCGCATGGTATGACAAAGAAAATGCTACAGCAAGAATGGAATATGGGCGTCGATGAAGCGATAGAAGCCGAGGCGCAGGCGCAGGCAATTTGCATGATGACCAATGATTTTCATCGTGCCTATCATGCCTTTGTCGCCAAGCAGAGTCCGGAATTTGAAGGAGATTGAGCGTGAGGAAATCAATGTCGGATAAAAGTTATTTGCAATGGCCGTTTTTTGATCAGAAGCATAGAGAGCTGGAAGCCAGCCTGGATGCGTG
>JANYFV010000222.1 GCA_025359635.1 Undibacterium sp.
CTGGTTTCAAACGCGAACGGGAAAATGCCAGACTATATGCCAGCGGAATGCCAACAACTAACAGTACCAAGGTGGTCAGCCCAGCCAACTTAAAGGTCAATACCAAAGGCTGCCAATCATAGCTAAAAAAGCTCATTCCACCTCCATTGCCAGCAAGCTCATTTCATTCGACTTGACCAGGCCTTCCACCGTATCACCCAAGGCTATTTGTAAGCTGCGTGCCGAGCGCGAGGTAATCACGGAACGGATCTGTATGCCTTGCATATCCAGCACGACGCGGGTCAGCACCTGGCCAATTTCCAGCTTTATTACGATGCCAGGCAATCTATTGCGCATACTGATCTGGCCCGATAGATTTTTTGCCAGAGCGACTTCGGTTTCTTTAAACAACAGGCGCACTGCCTGACCAATCTCCCACCCGGCTAAGTGTTCAGCGTTGCCCAGCAAGGTTGCTGTGAAGTGATGTGCTGCCACCGCAACATCGACGATGGCGACACTACCATGCGCTTCTATCGCAGCGATGTAACCGGTCAGTGTATTCATGGCAGTTTATAACCATTGCGCTCAAGGATTACGCGCACTTTAGCCGAATATAAAAAATCATAGAATTGCTGTGCCAGCACGCCATTGGTGTCTTTGCCATGCTTGAGTATGACCGCGCCTTGCGCGATAGCCTGATACGACGCAGGCGGCAATTCTATCCATTTGCCCTGCCCTTTCATCTCCGCCGAGCTGACTACCGACTTTGCAGTGAAGCCGATGTCCGCCACACCAGAATGGATGTATTGATTGGTTTGCGCAATACTTTCACCGAAGACTAATTTGGCTTGCACTTTACCGTCTAATGTGTAGAAACTCAGGGCTCGCATCGCCTCTCTTCCGTAAGGCGCAGTCTTGGGATTGGCGAGCGCAATTTTGTTGACGCTATCACTCGCCAGCAAAGTTTGCCAATGGCTCAGATCAAGATTTTTCGTGGTCCACAACACCAAGACACCGTAGGCATATACCTTCGGCGCCGCCGTGGTGAATCCTTGTGCGCGTAAATATTCCGGATATTCCATATCCGCCGACAAAAACACATCAAACGGTGCGCCATTCATGATCTGCGTGACAAACTTACCGGATGAGTTAAACACCGCCTGAACCTCGTGCCCGGTTTCCTTTTTAAATTCATCCTTGATATCGTCAAACACATATTGCATGTTGGCGGCAACCGCAACCGACAAGGTTTGGGCGCTGGCGCTTGAGACAGATAACAGCAAGAGAATCGTTGCGGCACAAGTGCAAATTTGACGTGCAAGTTTCATGTAGGGCTCGCTGGATTGGGCAGTGTTCAATGAAAAGAAGATTCGCGTTTCTTATCAACAAAAATTAGACATGCAATTAGACAACAAACCAACACTCCCCGCACAACTTTCCGGCAAAAAACTGAACTAAATCAATAAAATAGTGCGTTTTCCGAGAAACTACTGTATAGTCGCGTTTTTTGCACTGCAATATAAATTATTGTGATGCATTTGCAGCACCGTATAGCCTGTGCGTATCCTGTAATGATGGTACCGCAGTGTAAAAGCCCTCCCGCCCTGCATGTCTTGCTCCTTGAGACATCATCCCGGCGCAAAGCTTTTGTGCCGAAATTTCATCGTATACCGTTTTAAAGTGGTTTTCTTTGTTCATTTCGTTTGGTTGACGCTGCTTTTTCGCGCGCCTTGCTTTTTGCATGGCGCAAATGTATTAAAAACCGAAAGAGAATTTAAATGACTTTTGAAACACTAGGCCTGCACACGTCCATCCTCCGCGCTATTACCGATAGCGGCTACACCGACCCTACTTCAGTACAGGTACAGGCGGTACCCGCTGCGATTGCTGGACGTGACTTGCTGGTTTCTTCACAAACAGGCTCCGGCAAAACTGCCGCGTTCATGCTGCCTGCGTTGCACAAATTTGCTACTGCTGCTGACAGCTTGGATGTTACTGCCGCCGACAAGACACCAAATCAAGAACGTCAATCTGCCCGTTCACGTGGCGAACGTCCACGTTTCGTTGCTGCAAAACCAAAAATGCTGGTATTGACACCAACTCGCGAATTGGCTTTACAAGTAACCACAGCAACAGAAAAATACAGCGCCTATTCACGCAAGATCAAGGCTGTTTCGATTTTGGGCGGTATGCCTTATCCAAAACAGATGCAATTGTTGTCACGCAATCCAGAAATTCTGGTCGCCACTCCTGGTCGTCTGATCGATCACATGGAATCAGGCAAGATCGATTTCTCTGAATTGCAGATTTTGGTTCTGGATGAAGCAGATCGCATGCTGGATATGGGCTTTATCGACGACATCGAAAAAATTGTTGCTGCCACACCAGAATCACGCCAGACCATGCTGTTCTCAGCGACTTTGGATGGCGTAGTCGGTAACATGGCTCGCCGTATTACTAAAGATCCGATGATCATCCAGATCGCCGGCTCTGCCACTAAACACGAAAACATCACGCAAAAAGTTCATTTTGTCGACGATCTGTCGCACAAAAATCGCCTGCTTGATCACTTGTTGCGTGACGAGTCTGTCGATCAAGCCGTGGTATTTACCGCGACTAAACGTGACGCCGACACTATCGCTGACCGTCTCAACATCGCCGGTTTTGCTGCGGCCGCTTTGCATGGAGACATGCATCAAGGCGCGCGTAACCGTACCCTTGACGCTTTGCGTCGCGGTCAGGTTCGTGTCTTAGTAGCGACTGACGTTGCTGCCCGTGGTATCGACGTTCCAGCTATCACACACGTATTCAACTACGATTTGCCTAAGTTCCCGGAAGATTACGTCCACCGTATCGGCCGTACTGGCCGTGCTGGCCGCAATGGTGTTGCTGTCTCTCTGGTAAACCATGCAGAAGGCATCAATGTCAAGCGTATCGAACGTTTTACCAAACAATTGATCCCTGTCGATGTCATCGAAGGTTTTGAACCTAAGAAAAGTGCAGTGGCATCACGCTCTACGGCACGCAAACCAGGTGGCTGGAAACCAGGTGACGCCCGCTCTAGCTCTAGCGGTAATGGTTACGGTGGCGGCAATAGCAATGGCAACAGCAGCAAGCCAGGTCAGCGCACTTTCAGCAAACCAAACAGCCCATCTAGCAGCAATGGTCCCCGCGGTGAAGCGAATGGCAACAGCAGCGGATACAAAGGTTCAGGCTCACGTTTCGGCGACGCTAATGGTAACCGCCGCTCTTTTGGCGACCGTTAATCAATGCTAAAGTAATACGGTAATTTTAAAAAACGATCACGGAAGTGGTCGTTTTTTACATCCGTCACAAGCTCCAACACCATCACTGGCGACAAGTCCTGAAGCCAATTAAGTTTTCGCAGTTTTCAGGCAATAAAAAATTTCTGAAGCGTTCAGAGCGCAAACGAGCAGGTGTGGCAAATGAAGCGCCCCGAACACTTTGATGTGTAACGAACGCCTCCTCAGGATCCACCTCAAAACCTATCAGCTCAGGCGCGAAACCTGGATAAGGCTCAAATGGGCTACAAGTCCATTCCCATAGATCGCCCCAACGCAATGCGGCATGCCCCGATAACGCAGCAAATTCCCATTCAGCCTCACTAGGCAAACGCCGCTTCGCCCACATGCAATAGGCTTGCGCTTCATACAGGCAGATATGCCGTATTGGCTCACTAGCGGATAAGGATATATCGCGACCAAATCGCTCACAACGCCACCAATTAGCATCTCTTGACCAATTAATTGGAGCAGAACGCTCTTGCTGCATCAACCAATGCTGGCCCAAGCTAGACCAATATTGCGGACGTTGATAGCCATTATCTTCAACAAACTCAGAAAATTGCACGTTACTGACGAGATTTGAATCCATCGCAAAGGCAGGCACATAAACCTGATGTGCCCATTTCTCACTATCAAATACAAAACCATTCTCTGGCGTACTTCCCATCATTAATGCCCCGCCAGGAAAGTTGATCTCACCTTGTGCCCATGGCGGACTAATGTGCCTTTCGGTCGCTAGCGGCGCACGCAATCCCAGCATTTGCAGAAGCGCGATCCAATATTCTCCGTGCATATCTTCAAACGCCAGTGCCATACGATATGGATAAAGTGACTCATCGGTATTTGGCACGCGGTCAAGTTTATCTAACACTCGATCGAGTACTTCATTCTTATAGGTAATTAAATGCGCCGCTTTGGGCAAAGCCGCAAACACATCGTGAATGACGCTACGTGGTGCAAACCATTCATCACCTTTACTTAACATTGACGGGGGTATTTTTTTGGTAGGGAGTAAAAGTGACGCCTCGCGCAATACCAACCATTCGGCAAACCAGGCAAGATGACCTAAATCCCAAATCGGCGGCTTAAAATTTCTTGTAACAGGTAATTTCGCGGGATCATCCAAGCAAACCGAGATAAAACACGCGAACAAGCTGAGCGTATAATCGTGAGCCTCACGCAGCATCAAGGCAAGCTCTTGCGCCGAGGCATGTCGGAATGATTTTTTCATCAGTGTCTCAAGATGATTGCCAGAATAACGATTTACAGAAATAATACCTTAGCATGAACCTCCGATAATCAAAACAATAAACCACTATGAACATAAACGACACCCCTGTTCGACTGACATCGTTCTCGCATGGCGGCGGTTGCGGCTGCAAGATAGCACCCGGTGTATTAGCAGAAATTCTCAAGAAATCGACGGGCTTTCCTGTCCCATCCGCTTTAATGGTCGGCATAGAAACGTCCGATGACGCTGCCGTATATAAGCTGAATGAAGAGCAGGCCTTAATTGCCACCACTGATTTTTTCATGCCTATCGTCGACGATCCATATGATTTCGGCCGCATCGCTGCCACCAATGCCATTTCTGATGTTTACGCCATGGGTGGCACTCCCATCATGGCACTGGCGCTGGTCGGCATGCCGATCAACCAATTGCCGTTGGAAGTCATCGGCAAAGTCATACAAGGCGGCGAAAGCATCTGCGCCGAAGCGGGCATCCCTATCGCCGGCGGACATACGATAGATTCAATCGAACCAATTTATGGCCTTGTGGTATTGGGATTAATCCATCCCTCAAAGGTAAAGCGCAACGCCGATGCCAAAGTCGGTGACAAACTCATCCTCGGCAAACCACTGGGCGTTGGCATCTTATCGGCCGCACTAAAAAAACAGGCGTTGGATGAAGCCGGTTACGCCAGCATGATTCTGAATACGACAAAACTGAATAAGCCCGGCCAGGCCTTGTCCGCCATGAGCGGGGTCAACGCAATGACTGACGTTACAGGTTTTGGCCTGCTAGGCCACTTGCTTGAAGTCTGCCGTGGTGCAGGCGTTGGCGCGCAACTCAACATGTCGCAGATACCGCTACTGCCGCAAGTACAGCAACTGGCCGAAGCCGGTTACATCACCGGAGCCTCTGCCCGCAATTGGGCTGCATATGGTGAAGATGTGCAACTCGATGGCATTACTTCAGTACAGCAAGCATTGTTGAGCGACCCGCAAACGTCGGGCGGGTTGCTGGTATCCTGCGATCCTGCTTCGGTACCGGCAGTGCTGGAATTATTCCGCAACGGAGATTTTCTAGAGGCCGCAGTAATTGGTGATATTGTTACTGGAACAGGCACTGTTAAAGTAAGCCCCTGATTTTTAGCGAAAACTTGAAAATGAATCAACTAGAACAGCTCAAACAATTCACTACCGTCGTTGCCGATACCGGCGATTTTCAATCGATGCAGGCCTATACGCCGCGTGATGCTACGACTAATCCATCTCTGATACTCAAGGCAGTACAAAAGCCAGAATATCAACCACTGCTGACGCAGGCCGTGCAACAGCATTCCGACAAATCTACGACGGACATCATTGACTACCTGTTGATCAGTTTTGGCCAGAAAATCTTGGACATCGTGCCAGGCCGTGTCTCTACCGAAACCGATGCACGCCTGTCTTTTGATACCGAAGCCACGATAGAAAAAGGCCGCCACTTAATCGCCCTATATGAGACAGCCGACATATCACGCGAACGCATCCTGATTAAAATTGCTTCAACCTGGGAAGGTATACAGGCAGCGAAAGTTCTGGAAAAAGAAGGCATACGCTGCAACATGACCTTGCTGTTTTGTTTACCGCAAGCGATAGCCTGCGCTGAAGCCAGCGCGCAACTGATCTCGCCTTTCGTAGGCCGTATTTATGACTGGTATAAAAAACAAACGGGTCAGGAAATTTACGGCGCAGATGACCCTGGGGTTTTATCGGTGAAAAAAATCTACAACTACTATCGTAAATTTGGCTATCCGACCGAGATCATGGGAGCCAGTTTTCGCAATACCTCCCAGATATTGGAATTGGCAGGCTGTGATCTGCTGACCATCAGCCCTGATTTGCTGCAAAAACTCAGCGACTCCAATACCGGCATCGTGCAAAAACTCAGCAAGGAGGCCGCACTCAATTCAGACATAGAAAAAATGTCCATGAATGAAAAGGACTTCCGTTTCCATTTAAATGAAGATGCGATGGCGACAGAAAAACTCTCGGAAGGCATACGCATGTTTTGCGCCGATACTGTTAAGCTGGAACAGATGATTGCGACGATGCGTTAATTTTTTTCTGAGTCAGCTAAAACTAAATTAGTAAAAAATAGGGGCAAACAGTCCCTATTTTATTTTGCAGCGCTAGCACTCCTAATTATAAAAATATTTCGATTCTCATGAAAAAAATTATTGAGCTATCCACATGGAATAGACGTGAACATTTTGACTTCTTTCGTCAGCTAGATGAACCATTTCATGGATTGGTTGTGAATGTAGATTGCACTTGGGCCTACCAACATTGCAAACAACAAAATGTCTCGTTCTTTCTGTTTTATCTGCATCAAGTATTGAGAGCGGTGAATGCCAGCGATGCCATGCGGTACAGAATTGAAGACGACCAAGTGGTCGATTACGCTAGAATCCATGCGTCGGCTACGGTCGACCGCAT
>JANYFV010000228.1 GCA_025359635.1 Undibacterium sp.
ACCCTGCTTGCTTCACGTTCACAGAACCGACCTGGTAGGTAGCGCCGGGGGCAGCGGTCAAACGCAGGTCAAATGATTTACCCAACACCGTCACGCGCACACAACTGATACCACCTGGTGGCGCATTCCCTTTCAATTTGAGCGTTAAGACGCCAGCCTGTGCAACCCGGGCGTAAGTGCTAATGACGCTGCTAGATTTAGACCACCCGCTTAAGCCCGACACTTCGTCTATGCTTTCTTTGATAGCACCAGTGGATTGAGTCACATAGGCATTTCCGCCTAAGGCGACCTCGGCAGCCGTCGCGGTAAGGCTCGATCCGGCAATAGCAATAAAAGCCAGTGCAAATGAAAATTGCTTACATACACCTTGAATAGATAACATAAAATCTCCCTGAAAAAATGTGCACCCTGCCTTGCACGCCATTGATTAGAATGGCGCTTGCAGGATTTTTATTTTGGATACGGTTTAGCCTATCGACACAAACAGCTGCGCTAGGCTAGCTTGATAAAAGTGGTGCCATCATCCGCTTGAATATGAACTCACTGACCCATATCAATACGCACTTCAAACGCATCAGTTATTTTCTGATCTTTAGCAATACATCCGAATTGCTCGAAGTAAAAAAAATCATACGTCAAAAAAAATAATCGCGACATCGATCAAATTTTAACCACACCTAGAGAAAAATTTGATGCGTTTAACCGAGATTTTCCAATTGGATTTATGCTGAGGATGGATGCACTTTTCGCCTCAGTTTTGTGACGTATGAGACGCGAAGAGCAGAAAAACTGGCTGAAATTGCGCCGTCGGCACACAAATAGCACCGCAGCTACGCGTATTAGAAAATCTCGCTTTAAGTAGAACTTATATTTTTAGGGATGGCCAACAGCATGCGCGGTATTTGTCTTGCGGCTTACGGTCTCGTACGCAAAAACAAATAATTGATTGACCAGTGAACGACCTATCTCACTAAACTAAGCGTCAACAAAGTGCCCGCCAAGCCCGCACGTAGGCATCCGCGTTATCAGCCACCTGCTGCGCGCTTTGGCCTGCCGTGTATAGATTCGAACCGAGTCCGAAACCATTGGCACCGGCATCAGCATACGCTTGCAGACCATCAGGCTTAACACCGCCAACCGGCAGGCAAATGGCTTCTTTTGGCAAGACTGTGCGCCAGGCTTTTAATACTGATGGTGCGACGCTTTCTGCGGGAAATAATTTGATAGCATCGGCACCGAGTTGGATCGCCGCAAAGGCTTCGGTCAGAGTGGCAACACCCGGCGCGCAGATCATGTTGCGATCTTTTGCCTCGCTAATGACAGCCGCATCCGAATGTGGCATGACGGTTAAACGACCGCCAGCTTCTTGCACCGCTCTGACATCATCTGGCGACATGACTGTGCCTGCACCAATCAAACAATCCTTCGGCAAATGCTGCACCAACGTCGCTATGCTTAGTAGCGCATTGGGGGAGTTTAATGGAATCTCAATGCAGCGAAAACCAACATCATATAAAACGCTGCCGATCACTACGGCTTCATGAGTTTGTACACCACGCAGTATCGCGATGAATGGAAGTGTGGCCAGGTAGTTCGATAGATTAATCATGGTCTTTGCTTTGAAAATTCTGATTTTTGCTCAACGTAAATTGCCCCATATCGTGATTCCCGTGCAGGCGGGAATCCAGAGACAACATCGCGCGAAGTGCGCCAATCTTAACGCCGCGCGCGATGGCAGAACTAGATTCCCGCCTGCGCGAGAATGACCGTAATATGGCGTAGCAACACCGCCAATGCACCTAGAATTTATAATTATATTCCGCCGTCAAACGGGCAGAGCGTGGTGCTGTTCTGCTGCCGCCTTGCAAATAAAATTTGCTGTCGGAATCGGATGTTTCTGAATTGATGGTGGAGCTGTTGAACAGATTGAACACATCCACTTTGAAGATGAAGCCTTTCAAGTAAGCAGGTTGATAGCCAAGATTCATATCGAGTTGTGCGCTCCACGGCAAGCGGCCCTGGCTTCCTCTTGGCGTAGCGACGCCGTGACAGAAAAAGTAGGAGCTTCCATAACCCAGATCGGGGCCAACAGACTCAGGTAAATTGCCGGTACAGTTGCGCGGCCTGCCCGAGGCGATTTGCAGATTCGCACCCACCGTGAACTCTGAATTTACCTGATAAAAACCAAATGCCTTGAGGACATGGGTTCTGTCGTTTGGCAGATAGCCGTCGGCACCTATCATCAATTCTTTATGATCCCAGCCCACCGTTAAGCCTACATCACCGCCTTGCGTGGAATCGACTTGTCCCTCATTGTTGCCTTTGCTCTGCGAGTAGGTGTAGTTTATCTTTCCGTACCAGCCATCACGCAAAGGATGCTCAGCAAAAAAATTCAGCGCTGCGTAAATGCGTTTGACTTTTGGCAAACCGATGTCGGCCGCACTTAAGTCTACCCGCGTCAACTTGCCATCGCCTTGCAGATCTAGCCAGAGACTGTTGGCTTCGCCAGGGTTAATCACGGCACATGGAAAACCATACTCATCGGCCAGGTTAGGGTAGCCATGTTTAAGGCCCCATGCGTTGATAGGGCGTTGATCGCACATATCATCATTACTGCTCTTGAGCTTACGGTAAGTCGCCATGACACCAAAATTAAGACTCGGCGAAAACGCTTTTTCAAAGCCTAGAGACATTTCATCCTGATACAGCGGTTTAATATCAATTGCGGTAATTCCGCGTGGGTCGCTGACTTTGCCGAAAGCATTATTCGCCGATACCACGTCACTGATGGCATGTAAGCCAGTTGGCGCCCCCGTGGCCTGATCGATGCCAGTATATGTATAGTATTTTTGTGTGGAGACAAAAACGCCAGCCAGATTACTGGACAGATTGGTCGGCACTTGCATGAAATATCGCCCCGCGTTGGCAAACACTTTCATCAATCCATCACGATTTACATCCCAAGTGATGCCAAGACGTGGCGCGATCTGATGCCTTTGCGAAAAGATCGCTTGATGTGCCGAGTTATTGTTGGTGAACTGCTCGTCGCGCAAACCAAGATCGAGCAACACATCTTGCGTCATCTGATAGCGATCCTGTATGTATTCAGCGGATTGGGTACTGGTGGGGTGGGCGAAATTGTAATTCAGGTTCTCGCTGACGTAGTAACCTTGCTCACCATAACCACCACCCTGCGTCAGAGTTTCAAACGCGTTGTATGGTTTAAACGTATTTGGGTTGGCGGCCTGGCCAGTGATAGGATCGGTGGCAAATCTGTACGCCCATTCCTTACCGCCCGCCTGAGTTTTTCCGACAATAGAATCAACGTTATTGCGATCAACACCGGCGCGTAAAGAATGCTTGCCAAGCTTGTATTCCAGATCGAGCCTGAGCGTCTGTTGGTTGTCACCAACGCCTGGCGTGATCAGATCGCCAAATTGCTGCAGCTTGGGGTAGGTTAAGCCTGGCACTCTTGACCGTGCATCGGACGAGGTTCTCGGGAAGCTGGGATTGTAGCCTTCTGGTACCACGCTATGCAGTGTTTTGGATTTTCCATATAGTGCAGTGAGCGTAAAATCATCGCTTAAATAGCCGGTATATTTAAAGATAGAATCATCGGCACCGGGATTACTGGCACCGCCACAGCAATTGACCGAAGTCGAGCCGCCCTTCTGAATATAATCCCGCTGCAATGTCGCATAGTCGTAACCAAAAGACTTTGAGGTTGAGGTTTGTTTATCGTGAATTTTGGTGAATTCGAAGTGATGATTATCTGTCAGGTTGTAATCGAGTTTAATCAAGTAACGGTCGAGGTCACTCTTGCTTTCTGAATAGCCGGTTGCCGAATGCGGTGTTTCCGAAGAGGCACCGACACCGGCACTACTGCCATGCGTGGTTTCGGCAGCGACAAACGCGAATAACTTATCTTTGATCAATGGGCCGCCGGCATACAAACCTATTGTCTTGCTGTCAGCGATATTCTCGTGACTGTAGTATTGTAATTTTCCATCAGTATCGGGATGAGTGCCGGTGTTTGGAAAATAGTCATTGAGTGGTGCGGCACGCAAGGCGTTTGGCGCAAGCGAGATCTTGGCGCCGACTTCCCAATTATTCGTGCCGCTCTTGGTCGTGATATTGACAACACCTCCAGTGGCACGGCCAAATTCTGCGCCATACCCGCCAGAGAGCACTTGCGCATTGGCGATTGCGCCAAAAGGCAACTCAGAAGCGCCGACTTGACTCAAGATATTCGTGACCGGGAATCCATTGATATAGTAGGCATTCTCGGAGACTCCGGCACCACCAAAACTAGATACATTGCCGTAAGTTCCCAAGGTATTTTTGACTGTTCCCGGTGCCAGTTTAATGATCGCTTGCAGATCTTGCGTCATTGGTAGCTTTGCCAGTTCTTTTGCGGTAAATACTGCGCCGTTATTGGTATTTGAGACGTCGATACGATTGATCTTGGCACTGACGGTAACCGACTGAACGCCATCCTCTCCACGAAAAGATGCTTCGACACCCTGGCCGACCAAAGCTTCAATCTCTAGTGTTTTTTCAACGCTGGTGCCACGCATCAGTTTTACTTTATAGCTACCTGGCGGCATTGATGTAGCCTGATATTTACCCTGCGCATCTGGCGTAATGGTACGGTGCACATTTGTTGAAGAATTTTCTAGTACGATTGTGAGTCCAGAGATCGCTGGAACCTGTCCAAAAATAGTTCCGGTTGCATTCGATTGCGCAAAAGCAGACGAAGTAACTCCAGTCGATATCAGCACGGTACCAAAAGCAATGGCAAGTGCACGAGCCATCACTGTCTGTCTTATTGTCATTTTTTTATTCAACATCTTAGTCTCTCATTGGTTTAGAAAACAGCGATAGAAAACGTCGTTGGAAAACGCATGAAAAGAGTGTAGGTGGAAACAAAATGGCACGCCATCGACATAAATTTGACAACACATTCAATTAAATTTAATGAGTCGCGGGTGAGAAATTTCTTCGTGATGGGGAAAATCGAGTATGCAATAGCTAGCAATTTTTGCTGGCACGCTCGTGCAATTTATCGCTATAAAACATCACGTTTTCTGGATGAAAATTACCTTAAAACAACGTTTCTACCAAGTTCTATCGCTATTCTGAGCTGAGGTCTACAATACAATTACAAAAACTCAATACAATAGAATCTGAGCCTTTCAAGCTACGAGCAGCCACTATTCTTTTTAGGATCGCCCCATAATGACCGAGCTTACTCACGAAGAAATTGCCCAAAGACTGGATCAACTGACCGAACTCAGTGTCGCTCTGAGTCACACGCACGACATTCCCTTATTGCTAGAGCGGATTATGCAAACGGCAAAGAGCATGACGCATGCCGATGGCGGAACCTTATACCGCACCAGCGCTGACAAAAAAAGCCTGACTTTTCATATCGCGGTGAATGACACCTTGCACATGTACCGGGGTGGCATCGATGACATCGCCATCGATATGCCCTCTATCCCACTGATTAATGAAGACGGCAAAAAAAACCTCGATGCAGTCGCCGCGTATGCAGCGAACCGCAGAGAGTCGGTGAATATCGACGATGTTTACAGTACGCCCTTATTCAATTTTTCAGGTATGCGGAAGTTTGATGAAATCAATAAATACCGTTGTCAATCTCTGCTAACGGTGCCGATGTTAGATCACGAAGACGAACTCATCGGCGTCTTGCAATTGATTAATGTGATCGACCCGGTGACCGGCGCGATCTGCCCGTTCTCAGAAACGGATAAACGTTTTATCGAAGCCTTGGCATCCCAGGCTGCGATTGCCATCAGTAACCAGATCCTGATTTCGCAACTAGAAAATTTGTTTGAATCTTTGGTCAATTTAATCAATATCGGCATTGATGAGAAATCTCCCAATGCTGGTAAGCACTGCAGAAATGTTCCTGAATTGACGATGATGTTGGCCGATGCAGCGCACCGCACTAAAGAAGGGCCAATGGCCAATTTTAGAATGTCGGGAAAAGACCGGCGCGAACTCTGGCTGGCTGGCTTATTGCATGATTGCGGCAAGATCACTACGCCGGTACACGTGATCGAGAAGTCGACCAAACTCGAAACGATTACAGACCGCATCCACACCATAGATACGCGTTTTGAAGTATTGAAACGCGATGCAGAAATTCGCTTTTTGCGCGAGCAAATAAAAAATTCAAATGACACTTTCTCGGAAGAATCCTTGCAACAAGGATTTGCACAACTTGATAGCGATAGAGATTTTTTACGCAAAGCGAATATCGGCGGTGAGCGCATGAGCGATGACGATATCGCGCGCGTATTGAGTATTGCCAAGTATCGCTGGGTTGGCGTAGATGGAATTGAAAAAGAAGTATTGACGCAAGAAGAAATCGATAACCTGACCATACGTGGCGGCACCTTAACCGCCGATGAACGCAAGATTATCAATAATCATATCTCGGTCACGATACGCATGTTGGAAGCGCTGCCTTGGCCGAAACATTTAAAAAATGTACCGGAATATGCCGGCGGCCATCATGAACGCATGGATGGCAAAGGCTACCCACGTGGCTTGCGCGGTGAAGATATGTCAGTACAAGCAAGAGTGATGGCGATAGCCGATATTTTTGAGGCATTAACGGCGAGAGATCGGCCTTACAAGACCGGAAAAACACTAACAGAATCGCTAGACATACTTGGCAAATTTAGATTGAACGGCCACATTGACCCTGATCTGTTTGATATTTTTGTACGCCAAAAAGTGTATCTGGAATTTGCCAAACGCTTTATGGATCCAGCGCAAATCGATGAAATCAACGAGAGTCTCATCCCTGGCTATCTGGGTTAAGGGTTAAGGGTTAAGATTCATGCGAAAAAATAGCATTAAGGCGATCACTTTATTGTTAAAAGCGGGTGAATTTTGATGAAAACGGCTAGCCGTTTCACGCTGTTATTTAGCGCGCTTTTTTTTATTTTTGCCATGGTTGAAATGACTTGGCTGCATGCACTTCAACCACTAGAAAATCGCTTGTCTGATTTTTTTGTACGCCAGCATGCGCAAACACTGGCACCCGATCCAAATATTGTCATCATCAACGTCGATGATGCCAGCCTGGAGAAAATGGAAAACGTAGCGGGCAACTGGCCCTGGCCGCGTTCGGTTTTTGCTGAGATGATTACTGCCATCGACAAGCAACATCCAAAGGCCATCGTCTTCGATAAACTTTTTGTTGAACGCGATGTGTACCGACCGGAAAGTGATGCGCTGTTTAATCAGGCATTAGAGGGAAATAAGAATATCTACTTTCCCTTAGTACGGCAACCCGCAACACAAGATAAGGCGGGCGCTGCACTCGCCCAAGTTGCCGGGCAATTAGGCATTTTACGTACTGATCATGCTAACCCTGACGCGCATGCGGCCCTCATGCCACCGATGGCGATCGACCCCAAATACTGGCGCGTGGGGACCGTCAATTTTTTAAACGATGCCGATGGCGTAGGCCGGCGTTATGATGTTTATACCGATGCGTATGGTTGGCTGATACCCTCTTTACCGGCGCGGCTAGCCACTGATCTCGGTTACTTCGTACCGCGTCAGGCTGACATTATTCTGGCGTGGCGAGGGGGCAACAAGCCTTATCGTAGAATTTCATTCGGTGACTTATATGAAGATCAGGAGCGGCAAAATCCGCAACGAGATCCTGCTGAATTACGCGACAAAATTGTCATCATTGGTGCCGATGCTTCCGCCATGCACGATATCCGCGTGACGCCTATCGATAGTCTTTTCCCTGGTCTGGATATACTTGCCACCGCCATCGATAATTTGAAGAACCAGCGTTGGATGCACGCATTGCCAACTTGGTTAAGCCCGGTGTTTTTTCTGATTTTATTGTCTTTGCTCTGCACGCTATTTTATCGCCATGTTCAGGCACTGAAAATCGGTGTCACGCTGTTGCTACTGACACTAATGAGCCTTGCAGCAAGTTATCTGGCGTTGCAATATCTCATCCTACTGCATCTTTTGACTGCTCTGCTTTTAGCGTGGGTGTATTACTTTGCATTCGCTTTGCGAGAGTATCTTCAGGAACGAAATTCACGACAACAAACGGTGCAAATGTTTAGCCGTTTTGTTAACCCCCATGTCGTCAAAGAACTCATGGCAAGTGGAGGACTTAGTCGCTCTGGAGAAAGTCGTGAAATCAGTGTTTTATTTTCTGACATCCGCGATTTTACCAAGCTCGCAGAGAAACGAACGCCGCAAGAAATTGTGATCCTGCTTAATCGTTATTTCTCTTTACAGGTAGAAGTCATTTTTCGGCACGGTGGCTCACTCGATAAATTTATTGGCGATTGCATCATGGCATTTTGGGGCGCACCTTTGGATGATCCTGAGCATGCCAGACACGCCACTGAAGCCGCATTGGAAATGGTGGAAGTTTTACATAAATTCAAGCAAGAAATCGGCGCGCAAGGCGACGAATTTGACGTGGGAATTGGCATACACTCCGGAGCCGCTGTGGTCGGCTTCATGGGATCGGAGCAAAAAAGTGAATACACCGCTATTGGCGACACGGTTAATCTTGCCAGCCGGGTTGAAGGATTAACCAAAGGAGTGTCGCGTATATTGGTATCCCGAGAGACAATGTTACTATGCAAAGAATCACTGGACTTTGCCTCGTTCGGCTCCTATAAAGTAAAAGGGAGGGAACAAGAAGTCGAATTGTTTGCACCTAAAAGAAGGGAAAAATGATGAAGAAATTATTTACCTCGCGTTTGGCTTTGAGCTTTGCCTTGAGTTTGACTTTATTCAGCAACCTGGCCTTTGCCAAGGACGAAGCATTTGCCGTTCGCGCGACAGACATAAAGGATCAACCCTTCAGTGACGCGAAAACAGTCTCCAGACTTTCTGAGAACGCGAAGATAGAAGTGCTAACGCGAAAAGGTAGCTGGATGCAGGTCAGTGTTTCTGGAGTGACTGGCTGGGTAAAAATGTTAAGTCTGCGCTTTGAAAATCACGGACCAGCGCCCGCCAAAGATAACAGCGGACTCAAATCAGTCTACAACCTTGCTACAACCGGCAGCAGCGGTAGTACGGTGACCACAGCAACCCGCAGCCTCGATGAAAAAAAATTCACGAAAACCAATGCAAATCCACAGGCACTGGCGACTATGCGCACCTTCACCGTGAGTAAAGTCGACGCGCAAAAATTCGCCAAACTTGAGAAGTTAAACGAACAGTCACTGGCTTACGTATCGTCCACAGGAGGCAAACCATGAGCACGAAATATGCAGGTTTCTCTATGTTGGGGATGGCACTTGTGCTCGTTGCTTGTGGCTCAATGCCAGTCAACCTCGCTCAGCTAGATATTAATAAAGTCGTACAAACGGCTCAAAGCGCGAAGGAAGCCACTTTTGACCTTTCAGAAGAACAAGAGATCGTACTTGGCCAGGGAATCGTCAGTAGCCTTTTAGGAATTGCGCCCTTATTACCAAATCAAAAAGTGCAGCAATATGTGAATAACGTTGGCCGCTGGTTAACGCTACAAACAGAACGGCCAGACCTACCGTGGGTCTTTGCCGTTATCGACGATAACGACATCAATGCGTTTGCAACGCCTGGCGGCTATATTGTTATCACCAAAGGTCTGCTAATGCGCATGAAGAGCGAGGCCGAGCTTGCTGGTGTATTAGGACATGAAATTTCGCACGTACTTAAAAAACACCATCTTCAAGCCATCAAAAAAGCCGCAGGCATGAGTGTTGCCAAGGATATTCTTAGTATGGGCATGGAGGCAAAAGGCACAAATCCAGCCATGGTAAAACTGGCCAGTGCCGGAACCGAGTTATATACCCGTGGCTTGGATAAAGAAGACGAATTTGAGGCAGATCGTATGGGGATTGTGATTGCTGCACGATCGGGTTATGACCCGTATGGCTTGCCCGCAGTCTTGCAAACACTACAAACCATCAACCCACAAGATGCGGGACTTGCCTTGATGTTTAAAACGCATCCCACACTGTCTGATCGCTTGGGCTTACTCAATAACATCATGGGATCAGGGTTCGAACGTTTTGAGAATCAAGCTACTCTTACAGCACGATTTGCTACAGCACTTGGCCAAAACGTGCCGGACAATAAAATAATAAATCCTTCGGACAAAAAAATTAAACCGAAACCAGAAGTTAAAAAATAATTCATCTGGCTGCGGCGAGAACATAGGCAAATCGCCAACCGGTCGGAAATGTTGGGCTTCGCTACGCTCTGTGTCAACCTCCTATACCTACTGCCCCGGCATAGGATATGTCGCGACACTGACATTGCCATCCTTGTCCACCGCCTGCACACCAAAGAAAAAATTGTCTTTGGATTTTCCCTTGATGCGGTATTCGTTGACATTGCCAACCAGGATACTTTCTTGCCAAAAGCTCTGCGTGGTATCGCGCCAAACAATACGGTAACCAGCAAGATCAGTATCTGTGTTGGCATTCCATGTGATATGAGTATCATTTTCCAGTTGCGCGGTTTTCATGATGACATTGCGCGGTGCGGCCGGCGCTAACGCAAGTGAGGCTAAAGCAGCGGCATTGATGCGTGCCACATTTGCGGTGTAAACGAAATCGACATACTCGGGCAAGTCGCCGATCTTGATGCCGTTTTCTGTTCGTAAATTCTGGTGTTGATGGTTGTAATCTTCGTTCGATTCGGTAAAGCGTAATGCCGCATAACCACGTTCCAGAAAAGGCAAATGATCACCGCCGCGCAAGTAACGATCACGTCGATGAATGATATTGACATGCATGCCTTCAACGTAACGCTCACCAATTTCTTTTACATGTCTGGCAAGTTGCCTTGATAGTGAGTCGCTTTCTCCACCAGTAGAAATGAGAGCACGATTAGCATCGGAGTTTTCTTTCAACGCAGGTAAACCTTCAGCAAATAGTCTGACTGTTTTATTGTCGATTAAACCGCTATCGGAACGCGAGCTGCCAATAATGTCATTGGTAAACATGCCTGCGATGTTCCAATTTTTTTCTTTGGCTTGTTGCGCCCAATGCGTTGCGCCAATCAAACCTTGCTCTTCTGCAGCCACGGTCATAAATACCAGTGTCGCGTCAAATTCATGTTGCGCCATGACACAGGCCATTTCCATCACCGCAGCTGTTCCCGAAGCATCGTCATTCGCACCTGGTGCATTTGATGTGGCGTCCATGACATCGCTCACCCTGGAATCGTAATGACCACTAACGACATAGATGCGCTCACTGTCGCTCTTCCCTTTGAGTGTGGCAACGACATTCACAATTTCTGTGGGGCGGCTTAGACGGCGCCCCACAGGTGCAATATGAGTATCAAATTGCACATCGAGTTTGCCGTTGCCACATCGCTCCAGTTCAGTTTTAATCCAACGTCGTGCGGCACCTATGCCAGCGGTATCGGAGATAGTGTCAGACATACTGTGACGAGTGCCAAATCCGACTAGCCTATTTATATAGACTTCAATCCGTTTTGCAGAAATATCCTTAACGATTTTTTCTATCTGCGGCTTTTTCCATTGAATGTTTTTTGCTTGCTCATTTGCTTGAGCGGATGGCGTCTGCAAGTCGACGGACATGCCTGCCTGCGCATCAGACCAAGCCAGTAGGCTGACAAATGCAAGCACAAAGTATTTTTCAGTGAGATGCAGCATAATCAGCTTTCAAAATTTACTTACCAGGTTGCCGTAGTTTGATCACCTATGGCAATTCGTCAGATGTCATCTGACGAATTAAAATTTGTTTGTATATGTTTAAATGACATTTTCTTATTGGTATCTCAACCGCGATATTTTCGATCCACCAGAAGATATTTCAAAGTTTATACCGTCAGCCTAAGAATACATTTTATCCGTTGGTCTTAAATTGCGAATCTTAGTGTCGGTGAGCGGAATCGCTAATTTTGGCATTTTGTGTCCATACAAATTATGGCCACAAAAATCGTGGCTGGCAATAAATTGTGTTGGACGACAATAAACGAAAAACCCGCATTCTCATAGTGAGCGATGCGGGTTTTTGTATGATGTTGGACTACTTAACATCATAATTTGGTGCCGACTGCCGGAATCGAACTGGCTACCTGATGATTACAAGTCATCGAAAAATGGCATTTATTACTGTTGATTAACATTGATAAAATCCACAAAATCATTAAAAATCAATGACTTAATAAATTCCTTTATCTTTTGACGTTGATAAAGATTGATTCATATATAATGAAAAATCCTACACCAGCCCTACACGGATTGAAAACATTATGAAATGGGAAAACTTTACAGCCGGT
>JANYFV010000237.1 GCA_025359635.1 Undibacterium sp.
ATTTATCCATATCAGCGACGCCGAAAAATTCTTCAGGCAATCTGCACCAAGTGGTATCCGTTTGCGAATTCAAGACATGCTACAAGCACCTCAGATTGCCCATGAACTGCGTAATAGCTTGCCGGAAAACTTGATTCCACGGGATTGGTCGCAGCAGAATTCCAACTACTTTGCCGCAGTTAAAACCGAAAAAACCATGATGTTTATTATCCTGACCCTAATCATCGCGGTGGCAGCTTTTAATTTGGTATCAACCTTAGTCATGACGGTGACCGAAAAGCAAGCTGATATCGCCATCTTGCGTACCTTGGGCGCATCGCCTTGGTCAATCATGAAAATTTTTATGATCCAGGGCGCACTGGTTGGTATGCTGGGTACTGCGTTGGGTGTCGGCTCTGGAATTCTGGTTGCGCTGAATATCGACGTGATCGTGCCAATGATTGAGCGAATATTGGGCATACAATTTCTGGCTAAGGAAGTCTATGTAATTAGCTCTTTACCTTCTGATTTGCACTGGTCAGATGTCTGGACCATCGGCGGAGTGGCGCTGGTTCTGGCGTTTCTCGCCACCATTTACCCAAGCTGGCGCGCTGCCCGCGTAAAACCTGCGGAGGCACTGCGCTATGAATGATGTATTTAAAAATGAAGCCGTCCTATCCTGCACGAATTTAGGTAAGACCTTCACCCAAGGCGACTACTCGGTCAAGGTATTGAGTAATATAAATCTCAGTGTCAAAACGGGTGAACGTGTCGCCATCGTCGGTGCTTCAGGTTCAGGCAAATCAACCTTATTGCATTTGTTGGGTGGTTTGGACACACCAACGACGGGCAAGGTCATTTTGCAAGAACAGGATTTTGCCAGTTTGGGCGAAGCAGCGCGTGGTGACCTGCGCAATAGTTCATTGGGATTCGTGTATCAATTCCATCATTTGCTGCCAGAATTTTCTGCCCTGGATAATGTGGCGATGCCTTTACTGATACGCCGGATGAAACGATCAGATGCGCAAGAAGCTGCACGGGTAATTCTTGACCGCGTAGGCTTATCGCATAGAGCCTTGCACGTGCCCGGTGAGCTATCTGGTGGCGAGCGTCAAAGGGTCGCATTAGCACGAGCCCTAGTCACGCAACCGGCCTGCGTGCTGGCCGATGAGCCTACTGGCAATCTGGATCGCGGTATCGCTGATCAGATTTTTGCCTTGATGCTGGAATTATCCAGCACACTAGGTACAGCGTTTGTGATCGTCACGCATGATGCGGAATTGGCAGGGCGCTGTGACCGGATCTTGCACCTGGCTGAAAATGGATTGCATACTGCTTGATTTTTTTTCTAAAAAATCGAGTCAGGTATTGAATATTTCATCAATACCTAACTCGATCAGTGCAATTCTTAGGCCTCGACACATTTACCGAAGCCGCTTACCTTACTTATTCCTCATTCCTCATCATCAAATTCTTCCGCTAGATTCTTCCAGCCATGTTTCTGGGCGAAGGTGCAAAACTCTTCCGGCGCTTCCAGGACAATCAGCTTTCTTTCTTGCAGACCGAGATCGCCATGGCCAAAATCAGGGCCGACATAGCCAAGGCTACGTAACTTAGCCATGATGTGGCCTAACAGCACCTTGTCTTTGCATAAGCTGTTTTCAATCGGTCCGGAAAAATCGACATACACGTCGATGATGCCATAGCCTTCGTCGAATATGCGTATGCCTTTGACCTCGTGGTTAGTGCCTGAGGAATCGGTTGCTTTGAATGGACCGCTAAGATGGATGTCGCTGTCGTTATTGGTAGTCATTTTTATCGTGTAGCTAGAGTGATAGAGGCGATTATCTTAGCATTAAATCAGAGCTTGTTGATAAGCTTGCAGGCCACGTCGCTGGCCTGCTGTTTGCGCTCGCTATATCTGTCTGTCACGCAATCGACCTTGCCACGCAAGAGTAGCGTGAACTTAATCAGTTCTTCCATGACATCGACGATACGGTCGTGATACGTTGATGGTTTCCTGCGCCCGGCATCATCAAATTCCTCATAGGCTTTGGCTACCGATGACTGGTTAGGTATGGTAAATTGCATGATGGCCAGCCGTATAGCAATAAAATAGGTGGATCATAGCCGCCCTCGAGTGTTGCCAACGTCTCCATGCCAGGCACATCGAATTGTTGCGGCAGAATATCCGGTAGATGAACCAGAGCATCACGCATGCGGTTTCACCTTATTGCCATCCGCATTGATCACCGCTTCGCCATCTTCCTTACTAAACGCAGCCTTTTGTGGTAAAGGCAATATATCGAGGACCAGCTCGGATGGCCGACACAGGCGTACGCCCATTTCTGTCACAACCAAAGGGCGATTGATCAAGATCGGTGTGGCGACCATGGCGGCAAGCAAAGCATCGTCGGACAGGCTCATGTTATTCAATCCTAACTCAGCAAAAGGCGTACCTTTTTCACGAATTGCTTCGCGCACGCTGATGCCAGCTTTGGTGATCATCTCGCGTAGAACTTCTTGCGTTGGTGGCGCCTTTAAATAGTCTACGATGACGGGCTCGACGCCAGTATTGCGTATCAAGGCGAGCGTGTTACGTGAAGTGCCACATGCAGGATTGTGATAGATGGTAATCGTCATAGAAAGAATTTATTTAGTTGTTGAAAAGTCGGCAAAATCGCTAGGCGCAATTGTACCGGCTACCGTTGCACCTTTTGGTGCAGCCGGATACAGCCAGCAAAAAAGTAAAGTCGCTGCAGCGGCGCCAGCCAATTGCGCGATGATAAATCCTGGCGTATCAACGGAGTGGATTCCTGCAAAAGTATTCGACATGCTACGTGCTAATGTCACTGCTGGATTGGCAAACGAGGTAGACGAGGTAAGCCAATACGCTGCAATGATGTAAGTCGCCACCGCGAATGGCGTCGCGGCTGGGCGGCTGCGCGAACAGCCGATAATCACCGCTATTAAGCCAAAGCTGGCAATAAATTCACTCAACCACTGTGATGCGCCAGTGCGAACATGTTCGGAAGAGAAAAATAGCGGCTCACCAAACATCATGTGTGCTGCTGCAACACCGGCAAAAGCGCCGATGATTCTGTAATAGTCGAATTATGAAATCAATGAATATTTCATATCCTAACGAATGAATATTGGGACTCTCTATCCATTTCACATCAAGCAGTTTTTTAAATTGCGCGCGCAAATAGTGTATGTGTCGAGGCGCTTTTAATGCGGAACCCATTGCAAAGGCTTGCCGGAAACATCCGTTACCATCGTCATTTC